>JBMLPO010000302.1:0-1648 GCA_049242065.1 Bacteroidia bacterium | reverse complement strand
AAGAAGGAATTTATGCTCCTGAATACCATGGTCGTGAGCATTTTAACATGAATCACTTTAAACACATTTTAAATGAAAGAAACCCTGAATTGCTTGCCAATATTGAGGTAGATTCATTAACAAGTATTTCATCAAGACCATTTTCGGAAATCAATTTTACAGGGGCATATAAATTTCAAAAGTTTAGTGAAAACGAATCTTTGAAAGAAATCTTAAAAGACGGTTTAGAAAAATTTGAACTGGTTTATGGCTACAAAGCCAGATTATTCAATGCACCGGGTGGTAATGAACACAAAACACTCCATCAGGCATTAAGTGAATCAGGAATAGAGTTTATTGAAACCAAACTTCTGAAAAAAGAACATCAAGGTGATGGGAAATACAAAACCTTATTTCAATTCAATGGTCAGGCTGGTCCTTATAATCAAACTTTAATGGTTCGTAATTGTGTTTTTGAACCAGGTGAGAAAGCAAGTTTCAATTGGGTTGATTCAGCCATGGAACAAGTAGATTCTGCCTTTACCTTAAACAAACCGGCTTATATTAGTTCTCACAGAGTTAATTTCTGTGGATTAATCGATGAAGAAAACCGTAAAAAAGGTTTACACGATTTAAAATCTTTACTGACAAAAGTGGTTAAAAAATATCCAGATGTAGAGTTTGTTTCAGTATTAGAATTAGGCGAAATCATTAAAAAAAGCAAAGCAAACTAGAACTTATGAGAATATTGGTTAATGCGAGCACATTGGTAGTTGGGGGAGGGATTCAAATTGGAGTTTCATTCATTCAAATTGCTGTTCAGAGAAAAGGGGTTGAATATCTATTTATAGTTTCAAAAGGTATTTACGATAACCTTAGTTCTGAATTAAAAGGAAAATACAATATCCAATGTTGTGAAATTTCTCCGGCTCATCCAATAAAAGGTTATAAATCTAGAAATTGGATTAAACAACTTGAAAAGGATTTTAATCCTGATTTTATTTATTCACCGGGTTTTCCTTCATACATTAAATTCAATAAACCTGAAGTTGGAAGGTATACCAATCCTTGGGAAATCAATTCAGAACCTTTGCCATGGAACATAATTCCCGGAGGTTTTACAGGTCGACTAAAAACCAAATTAGGTATTTGGTACCGTTTAATGTGGGCCAAGAGAACTGATTACATGGAAACTCAAACCGAAGCTGCAAAACTAGGTATTGCCAGAAGAGCCAATTTCGATATCAATAAAATTAAAGTAATTCCCAATTCTCCAAATCCTGTTTTTATTGAACAAGGAAAGGAAATAGAAATTGCTAGTCAATTCAATCGTTCTGGAAATGCAATATTTTGTTTAGCAGCAGGATATAGTCATAAAAACCTGAATATAATTCCTTCAGTGGCAAAAATATTAAAGGATAAATATGGAATGACTTTAAAGTTTCAATTGACCTTGCCTTTTGAAACCTTAATTTGGAAGGATGTAGAAAACAGAGCAAAAGAATTAGGAGTTTCCGATTTGGTAGTGAACCTTGGACCACTTAAGTTAAAAGATTGTTTACCTTACTATAAAGAAGCTAAATTGGTGTTTTTACCTACCTTAATGGAAATTTTTTCTGCTACATATTTGGAGGCTATGTCGATGAAAGTACCAATTGTTACTACAGAT
>JBMLPO010000301.1:0-3388 GCA_049242065.1 Bacteroidia bacterium | reverse complement strand
TTTGGTACATAATTCTTTATTTACTTTCAAACATTTTGGCGAGCTCTTCAAGGCTTAACATTTTCAAACAAGCTCTTCCATCTGGCGCAAACGAAGGTTCACTGCAGGCAAACAACTCATCTATCAATCGATTCATTTCTTCGGCTTGTAGTCGAATTCCCCTTTTGATAGCAGCTTTTACAGCCAATGTTTTTGCCACCAATTGTTTCTTGTGGTTTTCGGTAGTTTTAGAGTTTTTATAGGTTTCAACTACCTCTTCCAATAAGTCTTGTTCATTGCCCAGATGTAATTCTGCAGGCAAACCATTTACCACAAATGTATTTTTGCCAAAATGACTGATATTAAATCCCAATAAGCGGATATCATCCAAAATTTCCAACATGATTTGTTCATCACCAGCACTCAGAATAACCGTTTTAGGAAAGAGTAACTGCTGACTTGCAACTGGATTTTTATCCAAAGCAAGTAAGTATTTCTCGTATAAAATTCTTTCATGTGCGGCTTGTTGGTCAACCAACATCAAGCCTCTCTTAATCTGGGTTACAATATATGTTTGATGCAGTTGAAAAAAGTTACGAGAAACTGCCAACTCAGATTCTGGGCTTGTACTTCTTACCGTTTCGGCTTCGTTTGGGTTTTCGGTAGAACCTGTTTCCTGAAATAGAATTTCCCAATTTTGAGGCACCTGATTACGCTTTTGTGCGTATTCAAATTTTAAATCATCCCAAGAATTTCTTGAGGCCCTTGAAGCACTAGAAACTGTTGAATTTTCCGAATCAAAGCCTCGGTTTTTACCCAATTCATGATGCATAAAGCGGTTGTCATCAAAACCCGTATTCAATTCAGGCGTTTGCATGATCCCACCTAAGGCCTTCCTTACAACAGCTCTTAAAATTTGGTAGATATTTTTTTCGTCCTCAAACTTAATTTCAGATTTTGTTGGATGAATGTTTACATCAATCTGTGAAGGGTCTATGCTGATATGTAAAACGTATAAAGGAAACTGTTCCTTTGATATCAAACCCGCATAAGCACCAATGATGGCATGGTTTAAATAGGGGTCTTTTATAAATCGTTTATTCACAAAAAAGAACTGCTCTCCCCTAGCCTTCTTGGCCGACTCTGGAGAACCACAATAACCTTTGATATTGATGATGCTGGTTTCTTCCTCAATATAATTTAAATCACTCTTTTTTGTTCCAGAGAATACTTGGGTGATTCTATCCTCTAAGCTTCCCGGTTCCAGTAAAAACTGCTCCTCATCGTTATGATACAAGCTTAATTTTATATCCGGATTTGCTAAAGCGCAACGAATAAATTCATCCAATACATGTTTGTATTCAACCGGATTGGATTTCAAAAAATTTCTTCTGGCGGGGATATTATAAAACAGATTTTTAACTGCAATAGATGTTCCTTTTTCTGATGCAATATCTTCTTGAGAAATCACCTTTGAACCCTCTAAAACAATGAAAGTACCCAACTCATCCTCTTCCCTTTTGGTCTTCATTTCAACCCGAGCAACAGAAGCTATACTAGCCAAAGCCTCTCCCCTGAAGCCCATGGTTTTAATACGAAAAATATCCTCAGTTAAACCAATTTTTGAAGTGGCATGTCGCTCCCAACACATTCTGGCATCGCCATGACTCATGCCACAACCATTATCAATCACCTGCACCAAAGCTTTCCCACCCTCTTTTACTAAAAGTTTTACCGAAGTACTTCCTGCATCTATTGCATTATCGAGCAATTCCTTTACCAATGAAGAGGGTCTTTGAACAACCTCTCCCGCTGCAATCTGACTTGCAACATGGTCCGGTAATAATTTTATGATATCAGCCATTACACAACAAAAAACCACATAAAAATACGAAATTTTCTATCTGTGGAGAACTTTCAACGATATGAGCGTGAATAACTAATCGTTCATCTACCCAAAAAAGCAAGAATGTTTCTGCTATTTTGTACCAAATTCATGATTCATACACTAAAAATATTTCCAAAAAGACTGCTGGTCTTCCTACTTGTTTGCACTTCTTTTTCGGCTTCAGCGCAAAATATTGCTTGGGATAAATCCTATCCTTGGGTTGATTCGGTTATGAACACCCTTTCTGAAGACGAGAAAATTGCACAACTCATGACCATTGCTGTTTGGACTCAGCGTGACCAGAATTATGAAAAAGAGATTGAACGCATCATCATAGATTGTAAAGTGGGCGGCCTGATGTTTATGAAGGGTGGCCCAATGAAACAAGCTGTTTTAACCAATCGCTTTCAAAGCAAATCTAAAATACCTATGCTCATTAGCATTGATGGCGAATGGGGATTAAGTATGCGCTTAGATAGCACACCCAGCTTTCCAAGACAAATGGTTTTGGGTGCCGCAAACAACCTAGAACTCACTCGTCAGATGGGAGCCGAGATTGCCAAACATTGCAAAAGATTAGGAATCCATATCAACTACGCTCCTGATGTAGATATCAACAACAATGCTGCTAATCCTGTCATCAACGATAGAAGTTTTGGAGAAAACAAAGAAACCGTTGCCCGTTTGGGTTGGGCTTATGCCAAGGGATTACAAGAACAACACATTTTAGCAACCGCCAAACATTTTCCTGGTCATGGTGATACTGAATCAGATTCACATCACTCTTTGCCTGTCATAAATGCGAGTAGAAAACGATTAGATTCTCTTGAATTGTATCCCTTTCAAAAACTCATCGACAACGGCGTTGCTGGAGTAATGGTTGGACATTTATTCGTTCCCGCTATCGACACCAATGCCAACAGGGCAAGTAGCATTTCTTCAAACGCCATTCAAGGATTATTGAAAAACGAAATGGGCTTTAAGGGCTTAGTGGTTTCGGATGGCTTGAACATGAAGGGCGTGGCCAACTATGCAGCACCTGGTGAGGTTTGTGCAAAAGCGCTACAAGCTGGTGTTGATTTGTTATTGTTTGTAGAAGATGTTCCACAAAGCATTTTCTGGATTAAGGAATACCTTAAAAAGGGATTGATATCTCAAGAACAATTGAACTTGTCTTGCCGTAAAATTTTAATCACCAAATACTGGGCTGGGCTTCATCACTATACACCTATTCAAACTAAAAATTTGATTGAGGACTTAAACTGCTGTTCAACCGATCAACTCATTAGAAAAATAGTAAAAACAGGTGTAGTGGTAGCTAAAAATTCAGATAAACTCATTCCACTTAAAAACCCAGAATACTATAAAATAGCAGTAGTATCGGTTGGTTCATCACAGTTTACCGCCTTCCAACAAATGATGAACAACTATGTGCATGCCGATTTTCACTCCATAGACAAAAACGATTCACAACAAGCTTTCGACTCTTTGTTCAATATCCTTCAAAGATATAGTTTGGTA
>JBMLPO010000300.1:0-3954 GCA_049242065.1 Bacteroidia bacterium | reverse complement strand
TACTATTATTCAAGCCTATGCATTAACTAAGAAGTTTTCATCTGCATTTAATGAAGTAGAGCATTTGTCAAAACAATTAACAGAAATCAACCACAACCAAGAAGAAGTCATCAAACTTCGAACAAATGCATTAAATGAGCAGGCACAAGAACTAAAAAAGCTAAACAATGTAAAGGATAGAATATTCTCTATTGTAGCTCATGATTTAAGAGCTCCTATTAAGTCCTTAGTTAGTGTATTAAACTTTGCAGATGATGAGGATATTACCTTAGAGGAGTTAAGAAAATACTTACGAGGAATTCGAAAAAATGTAGATAGTTTAAACCTGACTTTAGAGAATTTACTCGTCTGGTCAACCAATCAAGTGAATGGTGTTCAAAGTACTGCCGAGTTAATTGATTTGCGCTTAATTGTCAACAATAAACTTGTGTTGTATAGCTTTCAATCGAAAGAAAAGGAACTTAAATTGGTAAGTGAAATAAAGGAGAGGGCTTTGGTTAATATCGATCCTAACCATTTGAAATTAATATTAAGAAACCTCATTAGTAATGCCATCAAATTCACACCCAATGGAGGCTCTATTTCTATTGGTGCTCAATATTTAGGTAACCAAATGTTAGAGGTTTATGTGAAGGATACTGGCATTGGGATGTCTGCGGACATCATTAAAAAGATATTGGAACAAGGAGAAATCTATACCAGTTATGGCACCAAAAATGAGAGGGGTACTGGATTGGGATTGATGCTTTGCAAAGAATATGTAGAATTCAATGGTGGAATATTTAGAATAGAAAGTGAACCTGAAAAAGGAACCAAGGTATTGTTTACCTTGAGAACGCAGCCGAACTAAATAATATCTAATTCATTTTCATTTCATTCATTTTTATTTATATTCAATTTAGATTTATTCAGATTTGAATGAAGCAAAATTCAGTTCATTGATGAATTTTCAATCAATTAAAGAAGCTTAATTTATTACTTATTAAACAATCAAAATGACCAAACAAATCTTCATCAATTTAGCTGTTAGTGATGTTCAACAATCCATGGATTTTTATGCCGCATTAGGTTTTACAAACAACCCTCAATTCTCTGATGATTCAGGAAAATGTATGGTTTGGAGTGAAAGTATTTTCTTAATGATTTTATCTCATGAGAAATTCTCGAGCTTTACAAGCAAGGCAATAGCAGATACCAAATCAAAAATTGCTGGTTTGTTTTCATTGTCTGTTGGAAGCAATGATGAAGTTAACAATATAATGGAAAACGGGCTCAAAGCTGGAGGTTTGGAGCCTAATGAAGCGAGAGATTATGGATTTATGTATCAAAGAACCTTAGAAGATTTTGATGGCCATACTTGGGAAATATTCTGTATGGATATGTCGAAATTTCCAAGTGAATAAGTATTTTACTAAAAAGGTGAATCTAATTAAACGCTACTAGCAGAAACTCGAGACATAAAATATATCTATAACAATTTTGAATGCTCCCTCTATTTTAGGCAATGACTGAATCGATTGTCTTGCTCATGCCGCTGTTTTTAATGATGGAATTTAGCAATTTATGAGTGGAAAATGAATTCATATTTCCGTGAATTTGCAAGGAGTTTGGCAGGAAGTTATGGTATTTGATTAGTTTGAAGGAGACTTGATTTTTAATAGAGCAACAATTGTCTTTTGTTTATGTTAACACTTTCAAAAAAAACATTTAAAATAATTTTTAAATAAAAAAAGGCTGACCCAAAAATTATTTTGAGTCAGCCTTTTTTAGGACGATTCAGAATTACTATTAAAATTCTAAAACAGTAAACATTACTCTTCTATTTGCAAGTCTACCTTCATCTGAATTGTTATCTGCAATTGGCTGAGTTTCTCCATATCCTACTGCTTTCATTTGTTTGGCATCAACACCTTTTTGAATTAAATAATTCATAACAGTTTTGGCTCTATTTTCTGATAAAACAAGGTTTTTTTGGTCATCACCAACATTATCGGTATGTCCAGCGACCTCTATTATCATACTTGGGTTTTCCTTTAGAATATCTGCCATTTTATTAAGGATATCAAAAGATGATTCTTTCATCTTATCGGCACCAGTTTCGAAATTAATTGCCTTTAATTTGAATACTAAACCTTTTTCAATTTTAGGCTGCTTGAGTTCAATCACTTTTGAAGTACCTTTTTCATTTCCTTTTAGCTCTAAAATCTCTTCAGCAGGAATATAACCTTTGGCTGTTACTCCAATGGTATAATCTCCTGGTTCTAAATAGAAATTACTAAGTCCAGAGGCATCTGCACTTCCATTAAACACATCCTTCTTTCCTTTTCTAATTGCAATGTTACCAGGAACCGGTTTTCCGTATTTTTCATCTTGTAATTTAACGGTAACCTTTACCATTTCTTTGTATGGATCTTCTTTAACAACCGGAGCTGGTTGTGGAGCAGGAGGAGTTGGCTTCTCAACTTTTTCTTTACCAAAATAATATCTTAGACCAATACCAAATTGGAACAATCCTTGAGAATTACTTTTCATTCCATTACTTATTGAATTATACTGAGCCCTTTTATCCGTAATTCGATAATTATTGTTTACATCATAATTAGTTTTCAATTGCTGATAAATGAAATTGGCATGTAAGGCTAAATTAGGTTTAATGCGGTAGCTAATTCCTGGACGCACAAACCACGACATATTTACATTGCTATTTGAAACGTCACCTGAATTATTATTAGGCTTTACTCCTAATCCCACATTATAACCCTTAGAATAAAGGTCCTCAAAATAAACGTTTACATTCCCATCACTATTTACTTTTTCATAATGGGCTTTTGTAATCAACCAATCATTGGGATCAGGTGTTGGAGAATTATCATAAATAGGGTTTCCATTAGCATCAAAGCTATAAATCGCCTCATAATCAAACTTATTATCTTCAGCTTTAAATGTAGCTTTATTGCTTAAATTAAAAATTACACCCGCATCTAAGTTTAATCCCCATTTTGAGTTTAATTGTTTTTTGAACAATAACATTACAGGAATACTTAAAATATTTTGACTCTTTTCACGATTCATGCAATTCACTCTGTAACCTGATTTACCAATTTTTAAAGTACTGTCAAATCTACCTGCTTTTTGTGCATGAACAGTTAGCCCAATAAAAATAAAAACGATGCTAAAAAATTTGTACATTCGAAATGGAATTTAAGTACCCAAAGTTAATTGATAAGTTTTAATAAAACCAACAAAGCAATAAACATGTCATTTTCAATTGATATTCAATCTATCAGTACCTTTAAACGCATACGAATTACTGATGATTGCTCAAATGTGTATATAGATGTCATTAGCAAAGGGGGTTTATTAAATAGCTGGGTACAGTCAAACAATTGGAATATTATTGATGGAAATAAGTTGGAGCATGGGTGGGGCGAATTTGAAGCAAATGGATTTAAGGGTGGTAAAATGAACCCTTTTTCTTGCAGATTATTCAATGGGCAATACAAGCACTTGAGTAAGGATTATACAATTGAAAAATTCTATTTGGGCAAGCATGCGTTACATGGAATCATTTACGATGCCCATTTTGAAATTGAGGAAACAACTATAAATACAAATTGTGCTAGTGTATTGCTCACTTACCACTATCAAAAAAGCGATATAGGATTTCCATTTGAATACTCCATACAAATAAAATGGAGTCTTTTTGAAAACAACCTAGTCACCGCAGAAACAATCCTTACCAATAAGGAAAATACGGTGATCCCTATGATGGATGGATGGCATCCGTATTTTAAATTACAAGAAACGATAAATGAATGCAGCCTGCATTTTAATTGCGAAGGGATTTTGGAATATGATGAAGAATTGATTCCCACTGGTAAGATCATCCCAGATAACAGTTATGGCAGTAAAGCAATGATTGGCACTACGCAGTTAGACAATGGATATTTATTA
>JBMLPO010000299.1:0-1351 GCA_049242065.1 Bacteroidia bacterium | reverse complement strand
GAAGAGATGGTTTGAAACAAATCGACTGGATAAAAGATTCTGCAACAGCAGTGAGTTGGATTGCACAAAATCAGTCAGAAATTCAAACAGATGGGTATGAACTTTCACTAGATATCAAGCCAGCTTATTTCAGAGAAAATGCCATTATCAACAAACTCAATTTTTCTTATTGCAATTTAGACCTGAATCAAGTTCAAACCACTGGTATCTCGAGGTATGCATTTGATTATTTAAAAAGTCAATTCACAGCAAGTGGCTTTATCAAAATCAACGAGCATTTAGAATTATCTATGAGAACGCGTTATGAAAACAGAATGAGTTATACAGCTTATTGGTTATGGGATAGCAAACTGCAATAACAACACAACAGAACAGTTTTATTTGCCGAAGCTAGCAATTTGTTTGATATCACATACAAAGAAGTAGGTAATGTCATCATGCCCGGCAGGTGGATTCGTTTTGGCATGTCGTTTAAATTGATGATGAGATAGAAATTTGTTTTTAAACCTCATTATCCTTGGGCTAAAGCCACAAGGCTATTGAGGTTTCAGCAAGATTTTTGTGTGATTATAAATTCTCAATAACCCCATAGCTTCAGCTCGGGGCGATGAAATGATAAATGCATTTATTGTTGATTCAAACAATTTTTCTTGAATTCAAATTGCTTACAATTTAATGGCTCTAATACCATCAAATCAAATAAAATTGGTTTCTTATCATACATGAAATTGTAATGAATTTTGATTGTAGACGAAATCTGAATTCCTCAATAGCCCTGTGGCTTTAGCCCAGGACTATTGAGGAATAAAACTCATTTTCTTGTATTCTAAATTTCATTCAGACAAAACCTATTCAACTACTACCGGTTCGTTTAATTGCTTCCTTTCCTCTCCATACCAATTAATTTTTCTTGATACATACATCATAATTCCGATGATGATAAACAAACCGATGCTTCCCAATAGCAGCGCATATTCTTCTTGTTGGGTGATGATGAAAATATAGGTGTAAAAGCTACTTAACAAAAAGGCTAGTAATGCTGAAACCTTTGTGCTTCTTAAGAAACTTAAACTGTATAATGTAATCATTCCAATCACCAATAATGATGAGATGATATAAGCAGGATTAAAGCCCAAATGCTCGGAGATAGACAACAGTAATGTATAATAAATAATAAGTGCTGCTCCGATGAGAATGTATTGGAATGGATGAATTTTTGTTTTCACAATTAGTTCAATCATAAACAAACTAATGAAAGTAAGTAGTATCACTAAAATGCCATATTTAGCCGTTCTGATGCTCTTTTGGTATTGGTCAACTGGCATTAGTAAATTCACACCTAAATCGTTTT
>JBMLPO010000298.1:0-4078 GCA_049242065.1 Bacteroidia bacterium | reverse complement strand
ATGCATTTTTTCAATCATC
This sequence comes from Bacteroidia bacterium, assembly GCA_049242065.1. Lineage (GTDB taxonomy): Bacteria > Bacteroidota > Bacteroidia > UKL13-3 > UKL13-3 > CAISCU01. The sequence continues at coordinate 4,059 of JBMLPO010000298.1, read as the reverse complement.
TTCATTTACAAATCGTTCTTATATATTAATATTTAGCGTAAATAATTCAGATAATATATCTTTATTCAAAAGTGGATACGGATACCATTTCATTTCAAATGGATGCCATATTTCCATGGCATATTCATCAGGAAAAATTTTGTAATCAAATTTTGTAGTTCCTGTGCTGATGTATCCTGTATAATAGAATTGATAATTGTTTTCTAGGCCATATAGAATTTTTTGAAGCATCAAGAATTTGCCTAAACTATATTTTTTATATTCAGGATGATAAATATTCATGATGCCTGCAATACTTTGTCTGCCTGTATCAAAAATTCCGATTCCAATGAGTTTTCCTTTGTCTCTAATTTTAATGCTCAAGCTGTCGAATACATCAGCATTTGTTTGATCAAACAAATAAGCATGAACAGATTCAGATGTTTGAAAATTCATGGCTGATTTATACACTGCAAATAAGTTCTCTATTTCTTCATCATTGTGAAACGCTTCAATACTTATTTCAAAGTCTCTGTTTTTACGCAAGAGTTCTTTGATGCTTTTATTTAATTTGATTTTTTGAAGGGCTGTTCTTAACCAAAATACAGGAACTATTTTTTCATCTTGAAACAAGATATTGGTAGTAAATACATTTTGTTGCATTCGGTAATAACCCATTGCCAAACAACTATCCAATATCAAATCATTTATTTTTGCCCTTGCGCTCACTTTGCGAAAGTATCAAAAATTGCTAAATTGACTGATGAAACTTTCAAATTACTTTCCGTTTTTATTTGGATTACTAGGCTTCCCAATTCAAGTGATTATTGGAAATGCCTTTGATTTTTTATACTTCAATTTGTTCTTTCATGAAGAAAAACCCAATATCAAAATACTAGGAACAATTTGTAAAGTTGGGGATTTCCAGAATCAGTTTCTGGTTTATTTACTCTTGTCGTTCTCTGTACTTTTTCTCCTTTTCTTTCTTACATTATTGATAAAAAACAAACCCTTTATATTACTGTGTGCTTCTTATTTTGTTTTCCTGTCTTTCGCATTTTTCATCCTGCCTTTGCCTAATTACCAAGTCCTTTTTTATTTACGTGCATTGTTTCTTTCGTCAAGCTTTATACAATTTGCCTCCTATTATGCCGTGGGTAATTTCTTTCTGTTCTATTTAATTCCCCTTCTATTGGCAGTTATAATTTTAAAAAGAATTAAGCTGAGTAAAGTGCATCTTCAATCCTTTTTATTAGGTTGCTTGAGTAGTTTATTAGGCAGCTTCTTATTTTTTTATGGAATGAGTTTGTTGAGGTATATGTAAGTAGGTTATTAGATTAAATTCATTCGTCAACATCAGCTTCTATTCTTTCTTGATCACTTTAGCTATTACCCTCGCCATTTTTTCTGCACCGGCTTCGTTCGGGTGAATACCATCAGGAAACATATTTGGGTTTTCCTTCAATGCAGTATGTAAATCAATCAATTGAAATTGATTTTTTGTTTCCAGTTTTTTGATAATAGGAATAATCTGATTGGAGATAACTGAATCGTCGATGGCCCATTGCATTTTGAAGGCAGGAACGGGTAAACAAACAAATATTTTGGGTTGATGCAATGCCAAATTCAATGTGTCAATCATGCTTTGAAAATCCTTCTCATAGGCATCTGGTTTCCAATTGTGAATTTTCGAATCGTTTGTTCCAAGTTGAATGATGATGCATTTTGGTTTAAAAGCGAAGACATTAGCAAATTCATTGCAATTCCAATAGGGAAGGTCTGATTGTTTTAGCATGGTAGCTCCACTTCTTCCTGCATTTAGAACTTGGTATTTTTCTCCCAATAATTTTTGCAATACTGCAGGATATGCATTTCTGCTTTGATTTTGTATACCTGCTCCTTCTGTAATACTATCGCCTATACATGCAATTTTTCTCTTTGATTGGCATGAAACCAATAAACAGAATAAAGCAATGATCAGTATTTTATTTTTCATATTGCAATGTACTAAATGTACTTTTTTTAATTGTTTAAATTAAATCAATGAAAGGACTTCTTTTCATTAAACTCTTCTCTTCTATTTTAAGCTTCTTTCAATTTTCTTAGTTAGTCTAAGGTAAGATGATACTAAAATTATTCTCAATAATGGAGGGAAATCAGTTTAAAATCAGTTCTTGTTTTCAAATAAAAAGAGCTGCTTCATGATGAGATGAAGCAGCTCTTTTTGTTATCTTATCAATTCAATATAAACCCTACTGAGCGATGATTCGAAGTGTCTTGAATTGCTCTCCAATTCTTAACCTCACAAAATATGCTCCGTGGTTTGAATGCAGATGATCTAAATTAAATTCTTGTTCATATTCACCAGCGTTTAAGGTTTCATGATCAATTAATTTACTAATGAGGTTACCCATCATGTCATAAACATCCAATTCTACTTCACTTTGGTTTTGGATTTTAAATACAATGTGGGTCTTTCCAGAGAATGGATTCGGAAAGGCAGCCAATCCGTTTTTCATTCCACTAAAGTCTTCAAGTCCTACTGTATTAATGCTTAATAACATGCTGCTATCGTTTTTGCAACCATCATTGTTCGAGATGTTTAATGAAACAGTATAAGTGCCATTTGCTCCATATGTATGTGCAGGTCGATTCATGAATGAAACATCACCATCACCAAATTGCCAATAATAAGTTAAACTATCTTTAATTGGGTTGAAGTCGACTGTTCCGCCTACAATTCTGGTTGTGAAGTAAGCACTTGGCTTTTCTGCCACCCTTACATTTCGGCTCGATGAATTGCTGCAACTGGTGCTAAGAACGGTTTCAGTTAAATAAACGGTTCCTGTACCTCCTTGGTTCCAAATAACAGTTATTTTTTCTGTTCCAAGTCCGCTAATAATTGTTCCTCCACTTACACTCCAATCATAAGTTCTGTTAGCACTTGGTAAACTTCCATAATTCGCAGTATCACCCACACATTTTACAGTAGCTCCTCCAATCAATGCAAGTGGTGCATTGATTACATTTACTTCGTAAACAGTGCTTAAAGAGGTACATCCACTGCTGATTGAACTATCTCTTAATGTAATAGAGCCTTTTCCTTTGGTGTCCCAGAAAATAGTTACTTCATTGGTTCCTTGTCCACTTAGGATATTACCTCCTTTTATTTCCCAAATGAATATTTTATCAGGATTTGATAAGGTGGTGTACAATCCATCTGTATTTAAACAGATAGAAGCGGGGCCACTGATTCCTGGTGCTGCAGTTAGATTTTTCAATACAGGAAATGCTGCTGTTGTTTGACTACAACCTGCAATAGAGTCGGTTTGGGTTACACTTACATCTCCAATACCTGCACCATTCCAAAATACTGTTAAGCCATTGGTTCCTTGTCCTGCTAAGATTGTTCCTCCATTAACTGTCCAGTTATAACCATGTCTTGGAACAAAACTAGTTAAATAAACAGCACTAGCATTGCTACAAACAATTCCTGGTCCGCTGATGCTCGGATTTGGTTTTGCAGATACCCAAACATCAATTGGTTTAGAACTTGATTTACATCCACTAATTGCAAAGGAATCTATTAAAACGATGGAGCCAATTCCAGGTGTAGCCCAACTTACAGAAATATTAGCTGTGTTTTGTCCTGATAAAATGCTTCCACCAGTAATGTTCCAAGTATAGAAATGATTGGCTTCAGGAAGAATCGTATAAACATCAGTTGCACCTTCACAGAAGGTATCATTACCACTGATAATTGGTATGGTTATTTTATTCAAATTGATGCTCAATATGTCTGAGCTAATGGTACAACCAGAAGTTAAATTTGAGTCTTTTACAATGAGTGAACCACTTGCAGATCCACCGTTCCAATGAATAGTTACTTGCGTATCACCTTGGTTATTGAAGAAACTGCCTCCACTTAAACCCCAAATGAATTTATGGCCTGGACGATTCACAATTTTATAAGTGCCATAATCATTTTCACATAAATTAGTTGGGCCGCTTAAGACTGGTTTGATAACCGGACTAATCGAAACATTAAAAGTAGGAGAGATAGCTTTACAAGAACTGGTT
>JBMLPO010000297.1:0-5735 GCA_049242065.1 Bacteroidia bacterium | reverse complement strand
TGGATGAAGATGTCAATATCATCATAACAGATATTCAAGGAAAAGAAGTAGCTAGAAAGACAATTAGTGGAAAGAATCTTTCAGAAGAGTCAATAGACTTGAGTGCTGCTAACTCAGGCATCTACTTGATGAAAGTTGAAACAGGAGCGAAAATTTACATGAAGAAATTACAAGTCAACTAATTCAAAACTTAAAATTCAAAAGGGCACTTTAAAGTAATTAAAGTGCCCTTTTTTTATTCAATTATTTAAGCTGATACAAAGTACTTTTTTGGTATCCTTTGTAATTGAAAATCTATCATTAATTTTCAGGGGGATTAAGGCCAAAATTTCATCTTCCTTTTTTAGGTTCAAGCACAATTGTTTGTCAAGTTTATTTATTTTTTCATCAATTAAAATATCACTTATTTTTTTATTGCCTTTCATTCCTAATGGAGTCATTTTATCACCTTTATTAATCCTGCTGAGTTCCAGTGGAAACTCAATTAAATCTGCATTTAGATACAGCTTATTGCTTTCATAATGATTAGGTTTTATATCCAATAATTCAAGCCTCAATTCTATTCCGTTATAAAAGCAAGTAAATGGCAATTCATCAAACTGTTGATTGATGAAAGATTCTGGAATAGAATCGATAATTATTTCTGTTTTGTCGATTACTAATTGATGAGTATTACTCTCATAAAGTTGGCCTTTTTTGTGATTAGAAATTTTATCGAGAATATCTTTTGTTTGTGAAGAAGTAAATCCAAATCTACCAATCTCATTCATCAAAAAATAATAGGGTGTTTTGCTCAAAACAACCTCTGATTGAGGAATGATAATTTGGTCTTTAAAACGTGATTTTCTTATTCTATTTTTTTGACTACTGTCTAAATTGTTTTGATAAAAAATGGCCCATTGACTAAGTTCAAATGCATGTAATGCAATTTGAGGATTAACTTTTTTTAGCCCAGGAATAATTTCATTTCTTAGGTAGTTTCTATTGTATTTGTTTTTAATATTTGAAGAGTCTAATCTAAATTGAATATTTTTTTCTTTTAAATAATTTAGGATAGAAGATTTGTCTGTAAACAAAAAGGGTCTAATAATGATACCTCTTTTGATATGAATACCACTTAATCCTTTTATTCCTGTACCTCTTGAAATATTGAGCAGGATACTTTCCAATTGATCTTCTTGGTGATGTGCAGTTGCAATTTTGTTACAGTTCAATTTTTTGCACAATTGTTCAAACCACTCATACCTGATATCTCTTGCTGTTTCTTGAATACCTTTTTTTGTGGACTTTGAGATTTTTTCTGTATTGCATTCTAATACCTCTAACTGAATATTGTGTTTGCTACAAAATGAATGTACAAATTCCTCATCAGCATCACTCTCATCGCCCCTTAATCCATAATTAACATGTGCTGCAATAATTGAATAGTTGAGTTGATGCAAGACTGTTAAAAGAGCTATTGAATCCGGACCACCGCTGATGCCAACAATAATTTTATCTGTTGGTTCAAGTAATTTATGCTCTTGACTGAATTGGATAAAATTTGAAACAAAATCTATTTTGGCAGGCATGCTTTGAATTTCTTATTATTTGGAAAGGTGGAAGGTTTTGCTCAAAAATAATTAGTTTTGACGATTGAAGGTCATTTGGCAAGGATTTTGTTTCAAATGAATGAAGAATAACTATGTTGAATTTCAGATTAAGATTAATTTTTGCGATATTATTTTCGATTATACTAAACAGTTTATTTGCTCAGAATAGCAGACTAGAAATTCTTTTTGCCAAAAGTGCAGAAATTATCAAATACAAGAATGCTGAAGTTACTAAACTAATAGGTGATGTTCAGATGAAACAAGAAGGCACTTTTTTAAATTGCGATAGTGCTTTGTTTTTTGGTTTAGAAAATCGAGTAGAGGCTTTTTCAAATGTGAGTATTCGCCATAATGATACCATTACCATTCTTGGTAAATACCTGAACTATGATGGAAACTCAAAGAAGGCCTTCATAAATGGAGAGGTGGTGCTTTCAGATAAATCAATGACATTGAACTCTGAGCAGTTGGACTATGATTTAAATAATCAATATGGTTTTTATACAAACTTTGGTAAGATTGTTTCAGGACAAAATACTTTAACAAGCAAGAATGGTTATTACTATGCCAGAACAAGGGATTTTTTCTTCAAGGGGAATGTTTTATTGGTGAACCCTGATTATACTATGAAAAGTGATACTTTGCTATATAATACAGGATCAAAAACAGCCTTTTTTTATGGAGCAACTCAAATAGATGGAAAAACAGATAGAATAGTTTGTGAAAATGGTTGGTACAATACTTCAACAGACCAAAGTCAATTTAGTAGAAACGCTGTTTTATATAGCGATAAGAAGATGCTAAAAGCGGATAGTTTATTTTATGATAAGAAAAATCAGTTGGGTAAAGCTTATCGAAATATTTTTATCTACGATTCAACTCAAAAGGTAATATTGGTTGGCGCTTATGGGCAAATGAATGGAAAGACAAAACAAACATTTGTAACAAAAAAATCATATGCCATCAAGCTCATTGATGCTAATGATAGTTTGTTTCTTTATGCTGATACACTAGCACTTTTTCAAAAAATCAAAAATCAAAAAGAAGTCATGAAGGCCTATCGTCAAGTGAAGGTTTTTAAGAATAACCTTCAAGCGGTTTGTGATTCATTAGTCTACACGAGTTTCGACTCTTCTATTTGGATGTATTCAAAGCCCATTCTGTGGAGTGGAAAGAACCAAATTACATCCGATACAATAAGGTTTTATGTGAACAATAATCGACTTGATTCTTTCAAATTATTAAGTGATGCATTTTTGATTAGTAAAGAAAAGGGAGCTCATTTCAATCAAATAAAAGGAAGAGAAATGGTAGGGCAATTAGATAGCTCAAAAATTAAGTCATTATTTGTTTCAGGAAATGGGCAAAGTATCTACTATGCAAAGGAGGATAGCCTTCATTATATTGGCATTAATGTAATAGATTGTAGTGAAATGAAATTTGGCTTTTTGAGTGGCGAATTACAAAATGCTATATTTATTACTAATCCTGAAGCTACAATGTATCCGTTGGATGAATTAAAACCTGAGGATTTAAGGCTAAAAGGCTTTAAATGGTTGGATTTGAGACGGCCACAAAGAGCTAATTATCAGTAGTAAAAAATCCTTTATGAATATTTTTAGAACCTAAATCTTAGGAAACTTTGTATTTAAGGTATTATTAATTATTTTTGGGTTTATTGATTATTCATTAACCCATATGAAATATTTCTACAACAAAGCAGTTGTTCGAGCAATTTTCTTGTCCATAAGCCTAAGCTTATTTGGATTGATTAATGCAAACGGACAAACCCTTAAAGGGAACACAACTTATGTTGTTAATGGTGCAAGCGATTTGGTTGCTCCAGTTGACACATTCTTTAATTTAATGGGCTCGGCAACGGGTCCGCAGTACGGAGCACTCAGTTATTTGAATGCAAATGGTATTGATTTCACATCACCAACTGGGCAAATCACATTTTTGTTGAGTGCTGGTTATTCTGGTATTGAACCAACAGTAATCAACATTGGTTTAGCTACTGGTGTGGGTGGTTGGCCAAATATGTTTGCCAATGCTTCAAGACCAATTGTAATGAAGCCTGCTCCAGGAAATAACTTTGTTATTACAACAGCTACTGTACCTGCAAATGGTGCTTTGGTAAGAATGAATGCAGCTTGGTATTTTACAATTGATGGAGAAGGCAACTTTGGAGAAAGAAATATTAGTTTCAGATTACCAACTACTGCTGGAACCAACTCAAGGGTTGTAGATTTCATGCCGAATACTGGTCAAAAATGTCAGTTTGTAGGAATTAGGAATTGTCAATTAGTTGGTAACAACTCTTTAACAACTTTCCCTGCATTTGCTGGCGTTTACTTAGGAAGTGCAACTGCACCTGGATTTGTTGCGTTATCAAGAAGTGAGAATTTAACTATCGTTAACAATGAAATCTTAGGTACTTCTTATGGAGTGTATATTCGTGGTAGAGGTATTTCTTCAAACAATTATGAGAGAAATATCAATATTTCAAACAATATAATTGGTGGTTATTCAAATCCTCTTGGAGCAGCATTTACTGGATTTACCGGAGGAGGTACAAACGCTTCAGCTATTTATCTAAATACAGTTGCGAATGCTACAGTTGATAATAATACAATTAGAAATATCGTACCTGCTTCAGTTGATTATCGTGCAATTTTCTTAACAAATGAAGGTGGTACTGCTGGATTCTCAATTGATACGAATATCAATATCACAAGAAATACCATTTATAATCTGAACACCACTGCATCAGGAGGGGTTTCTGGAATTAGAATTAGTTTAGGTGCTTATTCTGTACCTAGAAGAATTTTAATCGCTAATAATTCTATAGCTAACTTATCTGCAACTGCAGCTGTTGCGGGTTTAACCACATATAGATATCCAATTGGTATCTTGGTTGATCAAACTACATCTTCAAGTATGGGTTTGGAGATATATTATAATAGTATCAACTTATATGGGTCAAGTTTACCTGCTAATGCCAATTCTGCTTGTGTGGCATTTGCTTCAACCGTAACTGGTGGTATCATCATGATGAATAACTCCTTTTCTAACAGAATGGGAAGATTAGCTGCAAATACTGCTGGTTATACCATTTACAACGTGGCTTATAGTTCTACAAATAGTCCATTCACATATTCAAATTTTAATAATTACTTTACAGATACCAGAGATGGAGGTATAATGTTTATCGCTAGAGGTGGTAATAATAATTTCTCTTCTATTGGTTCATTTAAAAATTATTCTAGATCAGACAGCTCAAGTTTGACAGCTATTCCTCCATTCTCTAATGATACTATTTTAAATGTAGCAAGTGGAGTTAACCACGTTACATTCAACAGAGGAGTAGCATTAGACCAATTCTTCCAATTCTATTTATCTATTTACAATCAAATGTCAAATAGAGTTACAAATGATATTTATGGAAATACTAGAAATAATCAAGGAAGATTTACATCAATTGGTTGTCACTTATGGAATGGCGATTCTGTAAATGCAAATATTGGTTTGGTTGGACCTAGAACCTTCCAGATTAATGGCTTTAATAGCTATCCTACCAAATTAAACTTAAATGGAACATTTGCAACATTGGCTGATGCAATTACATATTTAAATGCATATGGTGTTTCTGGTTCGGGAAATATTAATTTGGAATTAGCTCCAGGTTATGCCGGCGAAACAACAAGCTTACCTGCTATCATAGACTATCCAAACGCAAATTTAGGAACACCAGTTACAATTCGTCCGGCAACTGGTTTTACAACAGTAATCACTACACCAAACGTTGTTAACTTCGCTAATTCTTCATTATTAAGTATTGAAGGAGCTCGTTGGTTAACTGTTGATGGAGGAACCAATAGAAGATTGACATTTGCTTTACCTGCAAATGCAACAACTACAAATGCTCGTGTAATTTCTGTTGATGCTCATGATGCAGCTAGCAACGATATCACCATTAGAAATTGTAAAATTTGGGGTAATTCAACATCTACTTTGGTTAATACTTCAGTTGGTATTTATTTGGGTAATCCAATCACTACTACTGGTCCATTATTAACGGGTTTATCTGGTTACGATAAAATCAGTTTTATTGGTAACGAAATTGGCGCTGTTAGAACAGGT
>JBMLPO010000296.1:0-1973 GCA_049242065.1 Bacteroidia bacterium | reverse complement strand
AAATGAGGAAGATTCTAGGAATTTCTGCTTTTTACCATGATTCAGCTGCAGCCATTGTAGTTAATGGTAAAGTAATTGCTGCAGCGCAAGAAGAAAGATTTACTAGGATTAAGCATACTTCTGAATTTCCGGTTGAATCTATAAAGTATTGTTTAACTGAAGCAGGTCTTGAAATAAATGATTTAGATGCAATTGTTTTTTATGATAAACCATTTTTGAAGTTCGAAAGATTATTAGAAACATATTATGCTTTTGCTCCAAAAGGACTGCTTAGTTTTATCAAGGCAATTCCTGTTTGGCTTACTGAAAAACTTTTTCTGAAAAAAAGAATCATTAATGAACTAAATAATCTGGAGGAATATGATGAAAGAAAAGTAAAACTTTTGTTTTCTGAACATCATTTGTCACATTCAGCAAGTGCGTTTTACACATCTCCTTATCAAAAGGCTGCAATTTTAACAATTGATGGTGTTGGTGAATGGAGCACTGCTTCAATTGGTTTAGGTGAGAATGAAAGAATTACACTTCTCAAAGAAATGACATTTCCTCATTCTGTAGGATTATTGTATAGTGCTTTTACTTTTTATCTGGGATTTACAGTTAACTCAGGAGAATATAAACTTATGGGTTTGGCTCCCTATGGAGATTTAAATGCATCAGAAACTCAAAACTTTATTCAATTAATTAAAAAGTATTTGGTGGCAATAAAAGATGATGGTTCTATTTGGTTAGATCAATCATATTTTAACTATACAACAGGTTTGAAAATGATTGATGAAAAAAAGTGGAAAATACTTTTTGGATTTGATAGGAGGGATGAGGAGAATGAGTTGAATCAAAAACATTGTAATTTAGCAATGGCAATTCAGGTTGTAGTAGAAGAGATAGTAATAAAAATGGCAAAAGAGGCCAAAAGGATTACCGGTGCTGATTATTTATGTATGGCTGGTGGTGTTGCATTGAATTGTGTTGCAAATGGAAAATTACTAAAAGAAAATATTTTTAAAGACATTTATATTCAACCCGCAGCAGGTGATGCAGGTGGTTCTATTGGCGCGGCTTTAGCTGTATATCATTTATATTATTCTCAGCCTAGAATTGATGTTGATGGATATGATTCTATGTCTGGTTCTTATTTAGGGCCGGAATTTTCGGAAATTCAAATTCAACAAATGAATAGAAAAGTAAATGCCAATTTTGTTTATTATGATAATTACAAAGAGCTTTCAAAATTTATTGCGCAAAAACTAGCTGATAAAAATATAGTGGGTTGGTTTCAAGGTAGAATGGAATTTGGTCCAAGAGCATTAGGTAATAGAAGCATTTTGGCTGATGTTAGAGATGTGGATATGCAAAAGAAGTTAAACCTGCATATTAAATATAGAGAAGGTTTTAGACCATTTGCACCTTCAGTTTTAGAAGAATATGTGAGTGATTATTTTGATTTGAATATTCCTTCCCCATATATGCTCTTTGTTTCCGCTATTAAAAGTCATTTGCATAAACTATTACCTAATAATTATTCTGAACTTACTATTTGGGATAAGTTGTATATCACAAGAAGTAAAGTGCAGCCTATAACACATGTTGATTTTTCTGCGAGAATTCAAACGGTGAATAATAAAACCAATTCTAGATATTGGGAACTTATTCATGAATATTTTCTGCTCACAGGATTTCCAATTCTAGTAAATACCAGTTTTAATGTTCGTGGAGAGCCCTTGGTTTGTAATCCTATGGATGCTTTTCAATGTTTTATGAGCACAGAAATGGATTATTTAGTTATCGGTAATTTTGTTTATTATAAAAAGGAACAATTGGATTGGCAACAAAAAGAAAAATGGAAAAGAAGTTTCAGTCCTGATTAGTATTTTTTGGTTTATTAATTTCAACAGTACATATTGCAAGCAAGAATATTAAATTATTTTTTATGTTAGATGTTTTGAAACAACTTTTTTTATTTATAAAGGAGC
>JBMLPO010000295.1:0-1559 GCA_049242065.1 Bacteroidia bacterium | reverse complement strand
ATCAACAATACAATTATGCTATCGAGCAATTGTTGAAAATTGAAAATCCATCCGATACAATTAAACAAAACAGTCTATTTACTTTAGCTGATTGTTATTTAAAGAGTGATAAAAAAGCCAATGCAATAGTAGCATTTGACCAATGTTATGCAGCCGACTCTAGCACAGAAATGGCTGAAATGGCTTTGTATAACAGTGCGAAAATTTCTGATGAGTTGAACCTTCAAGGATCTGCCATGAATAAATATGTGAGGTTCTTAGAAGCTTATCCAGAAAGCGAAAACATTGATGAAATCAGAGCTAACTTAGGAAGTTTATTGTTACATGCTCGTAATTATAAGGAAGCGATTCGCATACTTGAAAACCTGAAGAATCCAGGTAAGCCTGAAAAAACGATGTTGCAAAGAGTTATTTATTACCGCGCTGAAGAACTCTATTTGAATAATCTGATTAATGAAGCAAGTGAACTAATCAATAAAGCACTATCCATTGGATTAGACCCATATATCAATGCACTATCTCATTTTTGGTTAGGAGAAATTGCTTATAAAAATGGCAAATACCAAGATGCATTGAATTCATATAAACGTGCGCAACAGTTCAATGAATTCAAACCCACTAGATTTTATCCCATGTCGTTTTACGAATGTGGTTATTCCAATTTAAAAATTGAAGCATATAAAGAAGCTGTAGAATCTTTTAAGGAATATGTAAAATTGGATCAGGTAAAAACCAATCCAGAAGTATATACAGATGCCGTTATAAGAATAGCCGATTGTTATTTTGTATCAAGAAATTATGATTTGGCAATTGAATACTACGACAAAGTTGTAAAAGACCAATTGAATGGAGCTGATTATGCTTTGTACCAGAAATCACTCATACTAGGAGTTCAAAATAAATACAGAGAAAAGGGAGTTGTTTTAAAAACGCTCATTAGCACATTTCCTAAATCAATTTATATTGATGATGCCGTTTTTGAAAATGCCAATCTCCAATTATTAAGTGAAGATTATGCAGCTGCAATCAAGGAATTCAGTTCATTAATTAGTAATTATCCAAGAAGTATTTATATCAGAAAAGCAAGATTAAACAAGGCTTTGGCACTATTCAATTCAAAAATGGATGATGATGCATTGGCAGAGGTAAAAGTATTAATCACTGATTATCCAAATTCAGAAGAAGCCAAAGAAGGATTGGTATTGGTAAAGAATATATTGGTAAATAAAGGTGAAAGTGATGCGTATCTTGAATTCATAAAAGTATTACCCAATATAGTGGTATCTGCGAGTACACAAGATTCATTATCTTATGAAGCAGCCTTTAATTTATACAAAGCCAAAGAATATCAAAAAGCCGCTAAATCATTTGGCAACTATATCAATAAATTTCCTGGAGGTTATTTCATTCTAAAGGCCAATTATTTCAAAGCTGAATCTGAAAGTATTTTAAAGAATCATGATGCAGCTCTCATCAACTATGAATATGTTGCCAATGCTTTACGAAGTGATTTCACAGAAAGAAGCACACGTCAGGCTGCTACCATTCATTATATGAAA
>JBMLPO010000294.1:0-7201 GCA_049242065.1 Bacteroidia bacterium | reverse complement strand
AAATCACCTTTTTGGCATGGGGATTACTTCCATTTTTCCAATGGTAAATTTCGCCATATTGTAAGTAAGAGAAAAACACTCTTTGGTGAGGGAAAGGATTGATTTTTTGAATCATCTCCTGTTTCATATTTGGTTTAAGATTTTCAGGAGATTTACTCACCACAATTAGATCAGCTCTTTTATAGGCGCTACGGTATTCTCTGAGTGTTCCACCTGGTGCTAAGTAATCCTCATAAAATGGTTTTCTATATTCTGTTAGCAGAATATTTAAACCTGGTTTTACGGCTCTATGCTGAAAACAATCATCCAACAAAACCACATTGGTTTCGGGTGCATCATACAAAAGGTTAGGGATTCCTAAGACCCTATTTTCAGAAACAGCAACGGGAGTGAGTGGGAATTTTGATTTGATTTGTTTAGGCTCGTCTCCAATGAGATAGGCTTCTGTATCTGCTTGTGCAAAAACATAACCTGTAGATTTTCTTCTATAACCTCTGCTTAATACGGCAGGCTTAGCAACCGGACTCAATAATCGTATCAAATATTCTATATGGGGAGTTTTTCCTGTTCCTCCAAATGATAAATTTCCAACTGATAGAGTAGGAATATCAAAGGAGTGTTCGCCAAAAATTTTGCTATCGTACAAAAAATTTCTGCATTTGATGATTCCATAAAACAAGATGCTCAATGGAAATAATATGAATCTTAATATGGGCATTCGACACAAAGCTAATAAACGTTAGATAATTTAGATATGATAAAACTCAAGCAATCCAATTTATACTTAAAGGAAAATTTAATTTAAGCTATTTAACTGCTTGGTAATGAATTATAATGAGTCTCCTTCTTTTTTTGGCTTCAATTTTGTAAGTTTGTATACTAAAATGCTCTAAATGGGGTTATTGCGTAAATTCATGTGGAATGTTTCAGGTGAAGGAGAGTGAGTTTACCATATATTTGATTTTTTACATTGTAATATAGCTAAATGCTGAATATAAAGAAATTAAGTTTAATTCTGGCCTTGTTTCCGTTTGTTGGACTTCAAGCACAAAGTTTGTTTGAAGGACCTGATGCAGAAACTCGTTTCAGAATTGCCCAAATTGATTCAAACACTTTGAAGCTAAGGAATAAATTGTATCCTTCAGTTTACCAAGGCGATTTGAATATATATGGGTACAATGAAGGCGATGTTCCCGTTTTCCCAGACAGTGCCTATGCGTATCGTTTGAGTTTACTTGAAACAGAAATTCCATTAGAATACAACCAACACGTTCGCGCCTATATTGATTTGTATGCGGTTAGAAAACGTAAATTGGTTTCTAAGGTGCTTTCTACATCCAAATATTATTTCCCCATTTTTGAAGAAGTATTTGACAGAGAAAATATTCCTTTAGAAATGAAATATTTGGCTGTGATTGAATCAGCTTTGAACCAAAATGCTGTTTCTCCTGTAGGAGCAACCGGTATGTGGCAGTTTATGGCGCCTACTGGCAGAATTTATGGTCTCAAAACAGATCAAGCCATTGATGAAAGACGTGATATCATACGTTCCACTGAAGCGGCAGTGAGGTATTTCAAAAATTCATACAGAATTTATGGAGACTGGCTATTGGTTATTGCTTCGTATAACTGCGGTCCTGGTAACGTGAATAAAGCGATACGTCGCTCTGGTGGTAAAAAAACCTTTTGGGAAATCATGCCTTATTTGCCTAGAGAAACCAGAGGTTATGTCCCAGCTTTTATTGCTGCAGCTTATGTAATGAATTATGCGGCAGAGCACAATTTGTATCCTGCTGAAGAGGAAATGTACTACCACATGGATACGGTGATGGTAGACAATAAAGTCTCTATTGAGCAATTGGCCTTGGCTTTGAATGTGAGTCCTGCTGAGATAAAAGCATGGAATCCGGCCTTGAAAAGAGGATATATTCCATTTACCAATAACAAAGTAGTTTTAAGTTTACCATATGCCTACGCCGTAAAGGTGGCAGAATTAAACAATGATACCAATTTTAGAAATCAATCAACCGAAGCTTTAACTGCTTTAAACCAACAAATTGAAGCCGATAAAAAACCTGCTGGACGCATCAGTTACAAAGTAAAATCGGGTGAAACTTTATCTAAGATTGCAAAGAAACACGATGTTAGTGTGGCTGAACTCAAACGATGGAATAAAGGTAAAATCAGACACAATAAGGTTTCTAAGGGTCAAAAACTTACAATTTACTTGAGCTAATTGGGTTTGATTTTTTGAGCATGAATAAAAATTCTCTTATTCAGTTCATCCTTTCCAAAAAAGAAATAGTCATCTGAACCATCTTTTAATCCGTAGCTTTTTCTGATTTCATCGCTTCCAATTCCAAAATCACGGGCAGATATATGAGCCTGTTTGATGTTGTTTGATTGGAAATAATCCTTTAATGCGGATTTTGAAAAAGGCTGTTTGGTGATAATATGAAATGCCCTACCAAATCCTGGTTCTGCTTTATAATCGGCTCCAATAAAATAAAAACCATTTGGGTGAATTGGATATAAATTGAGCTGGGAAGCATAGATTTTGTCTAAGCCACTTTTGATTAAACCAGCTGAGGCTTCAAAAAATATGCTTTCGGTTGGTGGTTTTACAAAGTTGATTTTCGATTTTCTTTCTTGATTTTTACATTCAATAAATGAAAGTACAACTCCGTTTTTATCCAAGAAATAATTACAGATGTTAACTTCTGAAATGCATGATTTTTCAAGCAAGCACATCACCTCTTTTACCTCTTGATCTACACTTACCACAAAAATTTGCTTAAGATTAGGGAGTTTTTCAATACAATAATCGAGATCAATAAGCGGGGAAAGCTTTAATAATATGAGATCGCTTCTTTCGAATAATTGGTCTTTTAGTGCGAAAAAATCGGGAGACCCCGTTTCAAGTAATTTGCTTTTGTGTTCACCCGCTCTTCTATCTGCATCTAGGTAGATTAAATCAAAATGATCTTGATTATTTGCCAAGAAATCTTCTGCTGTTTTTGAGATTCTTTGGATATGCTTCTTAGCTAATTTTTCAAAATTTACGCGAACCAAAATATTTAAATATTCATCAGGGTCAAGACTAATTACTTCCTTAAAAGATTCTGAAAAATAATAGTCATCTACACCTAATCCACCGCTTAAATCGAGTAATTTACCTCCTTTAAATAATATTGATTTTAGTTTTGCAGACGCTTCACTACTGCTCTGTTCATAACTTTTGCCTGTAAACCAACAAGATGAATGAGTAAAAGTAGGTAATTTGTTCTTGGCCTTCGGATAGAGTTTTAACTGTTCAGCCAGATACCAATTTTGCTCCTTTGTATTATCTTTGCATTGAAGAAGAAAGGTTTCAGGACTGATATGACTATTTTCAGACAAAAAAGCCTGAAGATTGAATGTTGAAATGAAATCTGAAATCGTTTGTACCGTATTAAATTCGTTAGCCATGAAAAAAGTATTGTTTGGTTTAGCATTATTGGCCGTATTGGGCCTGAGTTCTTGTAAAGGCAGCTGTCCTAAATTCCATTTGGATTTGGGTGCATTGGTAAGTGCTGCTTTTTAATGTAAATTGTCTTACCTGTTGTTTTTCATACGATAAATAGCAAGAAGACAATTTACATTTATTCATTTTTTTATTCGCGTTTGGCTAAATTCTAAATTCAAATTTCTTGTTTGATGAATGCAAACTTTGTTGCATTTAACTTGACTTCCTGTCATGCATTTTAGAATGATTCAATTAAAATGCAATTTGGCGGAAAAAATAAAATTTGAAAACCATTCTTTTTGTACATTCGTTATTCCTATCAAACAAATTTAAACATTTGAAGAAGTCAAGCCTACTTTTGTTTTTCCTTGGGTTGTTTTACTCAGTCATCAGTTCTGCTCAAAATGCGCCTGTTACTGAACCTCAACTCATGTATTTAAAGCATATTCAATTTGGCGCCAATGCCAATACCTTTAGAATGGGTGGTATTCATTTTAGATATGGTTGGCATAAAACAGGTTCAGTTTTCAATCATTTCGAATCGGAATTATGTAGAATTAAACATTCCAAAGAAGTAAGACGAAGTGGATTTACTGAACAACCTAGTCAATATTCATACGGTAGGATGAATATGGTTTTCTTTTGGCGAAATGGATTTGGACAAACCATGACCATTACAGAAAGGCCTTATAAAAATGCATTGGGTTTGAATTTCGTGTATACAGTTGGTGCAAGTTTGGCATTACTCAAGCCAGTTTATTTGGATGTATTTTACCCCTACACAGATGGTTCACCAAATGGCTATTTGGTTTCAGAAAAATATGACCCCGAAAAACATAAAGACATATACAGAATTTATGGGAATTCTTCCATCTTTGCAGGGTTAGGAGAAACCAAAGCTCAAATTGGTGCATATGGTAGGTCTGGTTTACAAGTAGAGTGGGGGCAATATCCCGACGAAACAAGAAGTTTGGAAGCTGGAATTACCCTTGATGCATTTATGAATGGCTTACCTATGATGGCTAAACAGCCTTACGATAATAGGTTTATAGGTTTTTATCTCGCATTTAATTGGGGCTATAAGAATTAAAATGATTGAATTACCAGTTTTAGGAGAAGAAAAGGTAAAAAAACCATCTTGGTTAAAAGTTAAATTACCTACAGGAGAAAATTATAGAAGAGTTCGTCAACTTGTTGACCATTACAAGCTTCATACAATCTGCGAAAGTGGAAACTGCCCTAATATGGGAGAGTGTTGGGGTGAAGGTACTGCTACTTTCATGATTTTAGGGAATACCTGCACACGTTCATGTTCGTTTTGTGCAGTTGCTACAGGAAGGGCTCATGATTATGATTTACAAGAGCCACAAAGAGTAGCAGAAGCAATCAAACTCATGAATGTAAAACATGCCGTTATTACTTCAGTTAACAGAGATGAGTTGCCAGATAAAGGTGCAAAAGTTTGGGCTGATACCATTCGATTAATCAAACAAGAAAGTCCAGGTACCACCATGGAAACTTTAATCCCCGATTTTCAAACCCGTTGGGATTTATTGTACCAAGTGATTGATGAAAAACCTGAGGTGGTTTCTCATAATATGGAAACGGTAAAACGCTTATACCGTAGGGTGCGACCACAAGCTAAATATGAAAGAAGTTTAGAACAAATTAGGCTGACAAAAGAAAGAGGTTTAAGGACTAAAAGTGGCGTGATGTTGGGTTTGGGAGAAACCGAAGCTGAAGTACTAGAAATCATGGATGATTTAGTTGCACATGGTTGCGATGTATTAACGCTTGGACAATACCTACAGCCAACCAAAATGCATTTAAACGTTGAAGAGTTTATCACCCCAGAACAATTTGACTTCTATAAAGAAGCTGGTTTGGCGAAAGGTTTTAAATATGTTGAATCTGGTGCTTTGGTAAGAAGTTCATACCACGCAGAAAGACATATTTAATCTCTTATTCCTCATTTAATAGACAAATTCTCCTATTTTTTGTCTTTTTTTCGATTCCTTATAATACATTTGTTTATTACTTAGATTATCATCATTCCCCTATGACGGAAAATATTACTTCCCAAGACGAAATTCTTGTCATTGACGATGATTCAATAACCATTTTTCTCGCGCGTAAAACAATACAATCCTTCAGACCTGGTGTGATTGTGAACTCATTTCAAGATGGAAAAACGGCTTTGCATTATCTACTCAAAAGAGACTCCGATGCACGTTTAATTATCTTATTAGATATCAATATGCCCGACTACTCAGGTTGGGACTTTTTAACAGATTATATTGCGGCTCATCTTCATTCCGATGTGTTTATGTTTACCAGTTCAATTGATCCTTTTGATTTGGCTAAATCTAAAACCTATGATATTGTAAAAGGATTTATTTCTAAGCCTTTAAACAAGGAAAAACTAGACGAAATTTTTAAGGAGAAATAAAATGAGTGTTGAAATACAATTGTTTAAGGCATAAAAATTTATTTGTATATACAAATAATGTTTATACATTTGTATTAAATTTAAACATATGAATAAGTCAGTTTCATTCATTCAAGTGCTCAAAGCAGGACTGTTTGCAGGATTGGTTTCAGCTGCAATTAATTCAATCTGGAATCAAATAGGTATTTACTTTTTGGATGTAAACCAATTGCCCAAAGGATTTTCTGTGGCAGTAGTTTTGTCGTCTATTTTCCCAGTTGTATTTGCCGCTATTGTTTATTATTTATTGGTGCGTAATTTCACTAGAGGTTATTTGTTGTTTATGTTTTTAGGAATTGCATTTATGTTGTTAAGCAATTTTCCTGCATTCGAGTCACAATTACCTGATGGTTCTCCCATGCCTGCCAATTTCCCTTTGTTGGTCATTCCAATGCATTTTGTTGCAGGTTTGTCTGCTTTGTATCTCATTCCAAATAAATCAAAAATCAATAAATAGAATAAGTAAACATGGATAATCGTATTCATCACCCCGTTCATCATTTAATTGAAAATAGAAAAAGTATCAGAGGTTTTCAACCATATCAGATTTCAGAAAATGAGGTCAATTCTCTATTCGAAGCTGCCAGATGGAGTTTCAGTGCAATGAATGAACAACCTTGGAGATATGTTTACGCTACTTCAAATCAAGAGAATGAGTTTAATTCATTATTGCAAGTTTTAAACCCTCCTAACCAAGTTTGGGCAAAAAAAGCTTCTGTTCTAATCGCTGTTTTAGCTAAACTCAATTATACCAAGAACAATGCACCTAATGGTATTCGTTTACACGATATTGGTGCAGCAAATATGTCAATGGCTTTGCAAGCTGCTGACCTCGGTTTACAATTGCATCCAATGGGTGGATTTGATAAGGAGAAATTAAAAGCGGTAATTGAAATTGGTGAGGAATTTGAAGCGGTTTTGATGTTGGCGGTTGGGAAAAAAGGAGAAAATCCTGAATTACTTGCTCATCAAATAGAGGCCGATCAGCAAAGAGGTATGCGATTTTTAATTGAAGAATTTGCAAAAAAAATGTAATCTTAGTGTTTTAAGAATTACAATGGAACAGATAATAAAAACGTATGAGACTGATGAGATTTCAGTAACATGGAAGCCCTCTTTATGTAGTCATTCTACTAAATGCTGGAAGGGTTTGGTTGATGTGTTTAATCCTCGATTGAAACCTTGGATTGATTTGACAAAAGCTGATG
>JBMLPO010000293.1:0-2753 GCA_049242065.1 Bacteroidia bacterium | reverse complement strand
GGTTTGGATAGGTATTTTAACCAATGCAAATATTACCAATCCTGAAAAATACACCAATGAGAAATTAATCAATATAAGAAATGAAGCAAATAATGCAGGCAAATTGTTAGGTGTTCAGGAAGTGCTATTTGAAGAATTACCTGCAATTATTCTTGACCAATTTCCTGCACATAAAGTTACCGACGCTATTGTAAATTGGATTAATAAGTATCAAATTGATACATTATATGTCCCCCATCGAGGGGATATTCATAATGACCATAAAGTCATTTTTGATGCAAGTCTTGTAGCTTCTAGACCTGTTGGAAACTATACTGTTAATGAAGTATATTCATACGAAACATTATCTGAAACTGAATGGGCTCATCCATTTCCTAATGATGCATTCATTCCAAATGTATTTGAAAAATTAAGTATTGAAGATTTTGATATGAAATTGGCAGCCATGTCATGTTATAAATCACAAGTAAGAGCTTTCCCTAATTCAAGATCATTGGAAACAATTGAAGCATTGGCTAAATTCCGGGGCAGTACTGTTTCTGTAGAACGTGCAGAAGCTTTTATGTTAATTAGAGCAGTAAAACGAAATTAGAAGTGCAAAATATAGCGATTTACGGGGCAGGTGGGTTTGGAAAAGAAGTTGCATGTATCATTGCCAAGATAAATGAAAAAAAACCAACCTGGAACCTTATAGGATTTTTTGACGATGGGATAAATAAAGAAACTCCAATATCCCATTTTGGAAATGTTTTAGGTGGATTAGATGACTTAAATCAATGGGACCATCCTTTATCAATTGTTTTTGCTATTGGAACCCCAAGACTAATTTCACTAATTTCTGGTAAAATTGTTAATCCGAAAATTGATTTCCCAAATATTATACATCCGGATGTTTTCATTGCAGATGCTGTCTCACTTAGGATGGGTCAAGGAAATGTAATTGTTAGAGCATGTTCATTTTCTTGTGATGTAGAATTAGGTAGCTTTAATCAAATGAACAGTATTTCATCTTTAGCACATGATGTGAAAGTGGGTTCTTTTAATGTTTTTATGCCCCTAAGTCGTATCTCTGGTGGAGCCCAAATTGGTGATTTAAATTTATTTGGTATTGGGTCAGTTGTTTTTCAAAATGTAATTATTGGAAATAATACAAGAATTAGCGCCGGTTCTTATGTTATGCGCAATACTAAAGACGGGTTTTTATACGCAGGAAATCCAGCTAAAAAATTTGATATCTAATATTTATGCCAATATTTCAATTTAATAATATCCGAATCAGTGGAATTCAAACTATTGTGCCTAAACAGGTAATTAAGACCGATTCATATAAAAGCTTATTTGGCGAAGAAGAAGTGAATAAGTTCATGCAAATGACTGGTATTACAGAAACTAGAAGAACTGCTGAGTTTCAAACAGCTTCTGATATGGGTTATACTGCAGCTGAGCAATTATTATCTAAAAAGCAAATTGATAAATCTACAATTGGTGCTTTGGTTTTTGGTACAACTAGTGCAGATTATAGACGACCAGGCTCTTCTTTTATTGTGCACAAAAGATTAGGATTGTCAGTAGACTGCGCTGTATTCGATATTAATTTAGGTTGCTCTTCATTTGTATATGGAGTTCAAACTGTCGCATCAATGATGCAGCAATCTAATATTGATAAGGCAATATTGATTTTGGGAGATACTGCTGGTAAAACAACTTATCCAAAAGACAAAGCTTCAATGATGTTAATTGGGGAAGGTAGTGTTGCTATATTGTTAGAAAAAGATCCGGATGCAGGATTAATTCAATCCATTGTAAGGTCAGATGGTTCTGGTTATCGTTATTTAATTGTGCCAGGAGGAGGCTATCGTAATTTAAATGCGAGTAGAGAGCCAGAAATATATCATGATGGTGTTGAGCGCACGCTTCATCATTCTGTGATGCAAGGAACTTCCGTTTTTACTTTTACTATTTCAGATGTTCCTAAAATTTTGAAAGATTTTTTTATACAAACCAATACCAGTGTTGATGATTATGATTGTTTTGCTTTTCATCAAGCAAATGGATTGATTCTTCAGCAGATTGCAAGAAAGTTGAAAATTCCGAATGAAAAAATGCCCTTGACTTTAAGTCGTTTTGGCAATACTTCTGGTGCTTCTGCTGCATTAACCTTATGTGATCGATATGGAAATGAAGAATCCGGTTTAATTAATACATTGGTTTGTGGTTTTGGAGTAGGATTATCATGGGGAGTTTTTTCAGTTAAATTAAATATCGCTGATATTTTTCCAATTGAAGAAGATGATACCATCTTTGAAGAAGGGATTATTCAGTCTGCTAAAAATTTATAAAAAATGCAATACAACGTACTTGAGTATTTAGAAAAATCGGCACAAGTGGTGCCTCAAAAATGGGCTTTTGCAGATGATAAAAAGGGGATTTCATACGAAGTTTTATTAAATCAGGCAAGGAGTATCGGTTATACTTTAAGTCAAAAACTGAATGGGTTAACTAAAATGCCAATTGTGGTTTATGTAGACAGAAATATAGAAAGTTTAGTATTGTTTATGGGGGTGGCTTATAGTGGTAATTTTTATGTTCCAATTGATATTCAAATGCCTCCTAAACGCATTGAATTAATCTTGCAAACATTAAATCCAATTGCTACAGTTGTTTTAAATCAAGATATTGAGTTTGCAAAAAGTGTTGCACCAAGTTTACCTACTTATATTTATGAAGCGATTAATAATGAACCTTTTGATATA
>JBMLPO010000292.1:0-12868 GCA_049242065.1 Bacteroidia bacterium | reverse complement strand
ACCTTCAAGTAAACTTGTGATTGCTTTTGAATAAGTCAAACTATCCAAACTAAATGGAGAACCACCAACAAGTCCAGTAAATTGTGGATTCGTAGAAATATCTAAAACATAGGAACTAACATCATTAAAAACAGGGCGGTCCCAATTTGCAGTGAAACCATTTGCAGTTACATTAGAAGCTGGTAATACCAATGGCATAACCATGGCATTACTTCTAATCCAGTTGCTATTAGCGCCTGTTAAAGCAAAGTTTAATAAGTTACCGTTTTTATTATTACCAGAAACATCTGTTAAAATATTGACACCCGTATTTGTTCCTGACGGTACACCTTGATCAAAATTAAAATACGCAATTAAATTTTGTGGTAAAACAGAAACCGTATCTCTCATATCTGCTTTGATTTGTTCAGCAGTAAGGGCTTGATTATAGAATCTGAACTCATCCATTTTACCATTAAAGTATCTAAAACCATTATTAGCACCTACCAAAAAAGCGGTTGGTGTGTACGGATTATTAGCAACAGTAATTGATGCTTGTTCACCATTAACATATGCTTTAGTTACACCCTTCTCTCTTGTAACAGCTACATGGTACCATCTGTTTGCAGTTGGAAAAACATAACCTGAATTAATATTAACAACTCCGCTATGATGAATCTTTAAATTCCCCGTAGGATCGATATTTAAACTAATTCCATTACCAGATGAGCCATTGTCAAAACCATAAGAAAACAAAGTTTGATTGGTAATTGAAAGTGTGGCAGGATTGATCCAAGCCTCCATCGTAAAATTAGCGATATGACCCATTGGCATATTTGCCACATTAATATAATCTTGACTGCCATCAAATGCTAAACAATTTCCTGGAGGATTGAATACATTTAAAGTTCTAACTTGTTGTACTCTACTAAAAGCACCTGTTCCGGCAAGATTAGACTTATCTGCTCTTACACGGTAGTAGTAATTCAGATTGGTTTGTAATCCGCTTATGTTTCTAAACAAGGTACTATTGCCAGATACAAAAAATGGTGAACCTGATATAGGTGCAACAAACTTCTCATCAGTTGCCACATCAATAAAATAACCAGTAACATTACCAACTGGAGGTGCTTCCCAATTGAGGGTAAATGATGTACCTGTGATATTTGTTGCGGGTAATAAATTAGGAATCATTAAAGCATAACTTTCCATCCAGTTACTACCTGATGACAAGGTTAATCCAAAATTCACCAAAGTTCCATTTCCGTTTGAAGATTTGGCATCAATTAATTGTGTTAAGCCTGTATTAATGGAGCCTGCTATCCCTTGATTAAACTGGTAATAATTGATCAAGCCACTTGTATTGGGATCAATTTGTTTGTTCAGGTTTGCTCTAATTTGTTCTTGTGACCTTACTGTATTCCAAATTCTGAATTCATCTATACGACCATTAAACAATGGATCTGAATACTGAGAACGCCCTATATAATTTTGAGTAGTACTTCCTAAATCGGATGGTCTTAAAGTGATGGCATTGTTTTCATCTTCAAGAACTCCGTTGATATATAATTTTCCAGTATTGGTGGAGTCATGTAAAGTAATAGCAAAATGATACCACTTACCTACTTGCAGAATGCTTGTAGAGCGGAGGTCTTGTGGAGTTCCGCCATTATAAATTTGAAAATAGGCTGTATTAGCTGTACCACCTCCAGGTGAAGGTGTAAGTAAAATATATTTTGAGGTACCGCTTCCGAAATCAAAAATTCGTTGCCAAGTACTATTATCATTTAATAAAAACCAGCCTTCAATAGTAATATTTTGTACTGAACTTAAAATCCCATCAGGTAAAACCACGTGGTCGTTTGAACCATCAAATGCCAATGCATTTCCAGGTGCATTAAAAGGAATGGTTACCGTAGCAATATCAGTAAATTCACCATGACCACTTACTGAGTTTTTGTCGGCACGCACCCTGAAATAATAGGTACCTGGTAAAAGACCTGCAATAGATTTTGAGAGCTCATTAGAGGCAAGTGTAAAAGGAGAACCTAAGATTGGATTGGTTAAAAGAGGGTTAGTATATACCTCTAATACATATGCATCAACTGTTCCATTAACAGGAGCTTGAAAACTAGCAGTAAAGCCATTCGAAATAATTGAACTTGCACTTAGGTTTCTTGGCATTACTGCTGCATAACTTTCAACCCAGTTACCCGTTGCACCTGTTAATCCAAAACCCACTAAGGTACCATGATAGGCATTTGCTGTGGCATCATTTAAAGTTGTTAAACCTGTATTTGTGCCTGAGGCAATACCCTGATTAAATTTATAATAAGCAAGCAGTCCACTAGGTATGGTGTTGCTTATATCAAACATATCACTTTGGATTTCTGCTTGAGTTCTTGCAGTTGTATAAATTCTTACTTCATCAAGGCTACCATTGGTAAATTCAGATGAACCATTAAAACTACCTAAGAAGGCATTTGCTGTGACTACTGGTAAGGCAACATTTGCTGAGTTTCTTTGAGCCACCAATTGCCCATCTAAATAACTTTTAAAACCATTGGTTGTATTTCTTTGCCAAGTCATGGCAATATGGTGCCATCTGCCATCATTGATGCCGCTACCCATTGAAAGACCATTTCCTGAGCCACCATCACTTGAGATGATATGGGTTTGAGAACCTACAGATCCACCCCAGCCGGCAATAATAAAATTACTTCCATTCTGTAGGCGAACGGCAGATTGTGGATTGGTACCTCTAAACCAATATTCTATGGTTATAGCGGAATTACTGGCGGATGTGGCAGCCGTTACCATATTATTTGGTAAGCTAACACGGTCGTTTGAACCATCAAAACTCAGTGCATTACCTGGCTGCTGAGCAAATAAAGGGCTCATAGAAACCAAAAGAATAATGCAAATCTGCAAGATTCTTTTTGCCCATTTCATTTCTAATGATTGTAAAAAATGTTTCATACTCGTGATAAATAAGTCGATACTATTTTATCACAGAACCATCATTTTATATCATTTTCTGCCTGAAAAGCATTTTTTTGGGTATTAGTCGTATAGCAGGAGGAATGAAAAAATTGACCGAAATCAAGTTTTTCCGTTTTAAAGTTTAAATATTCCTGATAAAAGGATTAAAAAAGTGATGATTGAAAATCTAATTACAAAAACTACAGAAAGATTTAAACATGAATCCCTTTAAAATTGAATTGGTATTTCATTCCAGCATCATCGCTATTCATGGTCATGGTGCCATCTAATTGTTTGATTAAACCAGAAATTAACATGGTACCTAAACCTTCATGCTTTTCAGAATTTGTTTGATGATGAACTCCCATTCCATCATCACTATAATCCATTAAAAAACCCGCGCCTGTATTCTTTAAAGAAATTCTGATGGTACCATGCTGTTTGCCTTCAAAAGCATATTTAAATGAATTTGTTAAAAGTTCATTAGTAATGAGTGCCAAAGGAATAATTGTATCAATATTGATATTCACTCCTTCGCATTGAATAACAGAATTGATCTGTTTATCATTCATTTTGTAAGCACTGTTTACAGTCTTGTAAAGATTTTCAAAATACACCTGTGAGTTGATGGTAGTTAAATCCTCTTGTTCATAAAGGTTGATGTGAACCAAAGCCATGCTATTAATTCTGCTTTTCGCATCTTTAAAAACATCCAACATTTTCTCGTCTTTGATACTTCTTTTTTGCAAATCAAGAATACCTGAAATGACGGAAAGATTATTTTTTACTCGGTGGTGAATCTCTTTTATTAAAATTGTTTTTTCATCATTCTGTGCCTTAATAATGGCCGTTGATCTCTTATTTAACAAATAAGCACGATACAGAATAAAAGTAATAATCAATAAAACAACTATTCCTGAAATAGTAAATAGAATGATGAGGTTTTGTCGTTTCAATGATTCTTTTTGAAGTAATTCTTTTTCATAGGTTTCTTTTTCAAACTCCAGTCTGGCTTGCATTTTAGCCGCATCTTTATAATTGCGTTGGCTTCTGATACTATCATTGATCATTTCAGATAGCTCTTTAAAATATAATGCTGAATCGTATCTTTTTGAAGCCTTGTAATAAATACATAACTGATCTGCCGCTTGAATTCCAATGAACAATTGACGCGCTTTCATCCCCAAAGCCAATGCTTCATATGATTTGGCAATGGCCTCTTGAACACGTCCCATTTGAAACAGTGAAAAAGACATGATATTGGGCAATTGTGGGGAGCGTATCTGGTACTTTTTATCAATGCTGTCTGCAATTTGAATATACCTCCAAGCTTCTACAATATCTTTTTTATACAACAACCAACTCAAACGTTGGTAAGCAAAAACTAAGTTCCTATTGGCATGAATTTTTGATGATAATTCAATTGCTTTTTTATGATAGTAAATGGAGGAATCAAAGTCGTAAGGCTCTGCTTGTCTACTTCCTGAACGGGTAAAAAACAATGCTGCAATTTCTCTAAATTTAATTGCCAAGAGATAAGTATTACCCTTGCCTTCATAATAGTTGATACATTCATGGGTTTGAGAAAAAGCTTCTTTGTAATTCTCCATCCCATTATTCACCATGATAATTTTTTCGAGTACCAAATAATACAAATCTTTGTTTACCAATAACCTTGCTCTGTTGAGCAACTCTAGGTATTTATCCATGGTACTAGAAGGATTTGTTCTTCTAGACAATTCAAGTAAACCAGTTTCAGTTCTGATTAAACCGGTTTCATCTTTTAATCGTTCAAAAATTAAATGGGCACGCTGATAATAAAAATCAATCGAATCAATCTCATTGATGAGCAAATACTCATCAGCAATTGCCAAATAAAAACGAGCTGTATAATACTCATTTTTATCGGCCAAAGATTGTTGCAATCCAGCTCTTAGCAGCTTCATGCATGCACCCGACTCACTAATTGCAGATGCCTTTTCTGCTTTCAATAAAATTTCTTTATATACCTCGTTGTTTGCTTGGGCATTGCTGCAAAAAACAATGAACAAAAGTAAAATGATAAACTTTTGCATGTGTTGAAAGGAATGCATAATTCCTTTATAAAAACGATATGTCAATTGGATGGTAATGGTAAAATTAGCTAATGGTTTTGATGTTCACCAATAAATCATCTCTGAAATTTCTTCCTATTGGAACTTGTTGTTTATTAACCAAAACAAAATCACCATTGATTACTTCCAAATAATGAGAATTGATACAATAACTCCTATGTATTCTAATAAAATTATAGGATTTTAATTGCGCAAACAAAGCTTCAAGACTGGTACGGATACTGAATTTCTGTCCACTCTTAGTATAGATATGCATGAGTTTTCCATCTGCTTCAAAGTAAACAATATCATTGATGTCTACTCTGAAATATTTGTTACCCAATTTTACAAACAAACTGTCTTTGAAAATATTGAGTTTATCAAGTTCACTCTGGTCCTGTTTTACATTTGAAGCCAAAGCCACCTCTATTGCAGAATATATATCTTCTTCTGTGAATGGCTTGATTAAATAAGATTTTGGAAAAGTTAATTTGGCTTCATTGATAGTGGCCTTATCTGCATTACTAGTGAGAAAAATAAATGGAATATGTACATGCTCATTGATAAATTTTGCCACCTCTATTCCTTCTTGTTTTCCACTTAAATTGATATCCAAAATGGCCAAATCAACACCCGCATTAGAAAGGACTTCCATGGCTTCTTTTTTTGTACCAACTGGATTTAAAGGCTGATAGCCCAGATCCTCCAGCATCATTTTGAGATTGCTGGCAATAATAAATTCATCTTCTACAATTAATACCCTTAAATTTTCCATTATATTGAACCTATAAAACAGGTGGCTACCTATTAATTTCTTAAAACTAGGAAATTCCAAATTATAGTTTTTTTTTGATTTGAAAGTTCTCAATTAAAAACAAACTGATAATCAAGCAACAAGCCTTATTAGCGAATACAAAAATTAGACAAAATTTCTTTCAGCCTTTCCAATGCTTTGCTTATTTTCGCTGCCCAAATGGCATTAGATCAATTAGAAGAAGATTTTGGTGTAGAGCAAAAAGAAATGAGTTTTTTCGACCATATTGATGAGTTGAGAAAACATATCATTCGTTCTGTTGCGGCAGTATTTATTTGTGCGGTTGTGATATTCTTCAATAAACATTTCTTGTTTGATATTGTACTTTTTGGTCCGATTCACACAGACTTCTGGACATACAGAATGATGTGTAAACTGAGCTATGAAGTATTGGGCAATGATTTATATTGTGTTAAAGATATTGGTTTTGTACTCTCTAATATTGATATAACAGGTCAATTTACTCAGCATTTATTCATCTCTTTTGTAGCAGGAATTGTGATTGCATTTCCTTTTGTATTGTGGCAACTGTGGGCCTTTATCAAACCAGCATTAAACGAAAGAGAAATAAAATATGCAAGAGGTTTGGTATTCTTTAGTTCTATGTTATTTAACATAGGTATAGCCTTTGGATATTTTATTCTATCACCCTTATCTATTCAGTTTTTAGGATCATACCAAGTAAGTGAATTAGTTAGTAATGAAATCAATCTAGAGTCTTATGTTTCATTTATATCTACCTTGACCTTTGCTTGCGGATTGATTTTTGAGATGCCAATTTTAGTTTACTTCCTAGCTAAAATTGGAATACTAAGTAGCGCAACCATGTCGAAATTCAGGAGATACGCGCTAGTAGTTATTTTAATATTGGCAGGTATTTTAACACCATCACCAGACATGGCAAGCCAAATCATGATGGCAGTTCCATTATATGGTTTGTATGAGTTAAGTATTTTGGTAGCAAAAAGAGTAGAGAAGAATAAGGAAAAAGATCGCTTTAAATAATCTCTAAGAGATTGAAATTCCAAATAGTAAATATAGCATTATGAAAATATCAATAGGTTGCGACCATGCAGGGTTCGATTACAAAGAAGCTATTAAAGCTGCATTAATTTCAGCTGGACATGAGCTAACTGACCATGGAGCTTATGGCACTGATTCTGTAGATTATCCGGATTTTGCTCATCCTCTTGCAACATCGGTAGAATCAGGAAATACTGAATTGGGAATACTTATTTGTGGTAGTGGCAATGGTGTTTGCATGACAGCCAATAAACACCAAGGAATTAGAGCTGCTTTGTGCTGGAATGTTGAATTAGGCTCCTTGGCTAAACAACATAACAATGCCAACGTACTTTGTTTACCTGCTAGATTTATCTCACTTGACTTAGCTCAAGAAATTACCTATACCTTTATTTCAACTGAATTTGAAGGCGGCAGACATGCGAACCGTGTCAATAAAATTTCCTGCTAATACTAAGACATAAAAATTGGAGAGGTCTACTATCATTCAGGGAATCGCTCAGGGCAATATCAGAGCCCTGGCAAGAATGATTACCGGAATTGAAAATGAAATTCCGGAATTTGATACCATGCTTGAAGACCTTGAATTTTCAAACACACCTGTTATTGGTTTTACTGGTCCTCCTGGCGCAGGTAAAAGCACACTGATAAGCGCTTTTGTAAAACACTTAAGTAGTTTAGGAAAAAAGATTGCAGTTCTAGCAGTTGATCCTAGTTCCCCATTTAACCAAGGCTCTTTATTGGGTGATCGTTTACGAATGAGTGAACATTATTTATTACCCAATGTATTCATTAGAAGTATGGCTAGTAGAGGAAGTTTGGGTGGACTTGCGCCTCGTGTATTTGAAGTTTGTGATGTTTTAAGAGCCGCACATTTTGATTATATTTTAATTGAAACAGTTGGAGTTGGACAAAGTGAAGTTGAAATAGCTGCGCTTGCAGACACCTCTGTTTTGGTGCTTGTACCAGAAGCAGGAGATGATATCCAAACCATTAAAAGTGGAATCATGGAGATTGCTGATGTGTTTGTTTTAAATAAAGCAGATAGGGAATCAGCAGATATCTTCTTAAAAAATCTAGCCTCATTGGCACATAGCCATGCCAGCAGCACTTGGGAAACTCCTGTTGTAAAAACCGTGGCCTCAAAACATGAAGGAATTGAAGACCTATTTGATGCCATAGAGCTACATAGAAATCATCCAGAATCAAAAGTAAAAAAGCAATTGTTGTTTGCCCAAAAAGCACTCAATCTCATACGCCATTTACGAACAAGAGATATTCAATTTGATGAACTCAAAACAGATATTTCCAAAGAGTTACTATTAACTCAAAACTTTAATATGTACAGATATGTTAAAAAGTACATTAATCAGTAAAATGGAAATCTGTATCATCTCTGGTTCAGCTAGAGCCAATAACAACACACATCGCGTTTCACTTGCTATAGAAAAACTCTTAAGTAAATTACATACAGTAAACGTAATTGATTTCAAGGAATATGATATACCTTCTTTAGCACAAGGAGGAATGAAGATGAGTGCATTGAGTAGTTTTCAAGAATCGTTGATACATGCCTTGCAAAAATCTCAAGTAGTAATAATGGTTTCACCAGAATACAACTGGAGTGCAACACCAGAAATACTCAACATGTTAAATTTGGTACCCAATAAACCTTTTGATCAAATACTAAATGAAAAGGTATTTGGATTTGTGGGCGTATCAACTGGGAAAGGAGGAAAAGTTCCTGCCTTACAAATGATGCAGATTGTACAAAAACTCATCAGTTTTGGAAACCATGATTCTATTGTATCACCTAGAATATTTGAAGCACATTTTGTGAAGGAAGTTTTGGATGAAGAAGGAAATAGTTTAGGTAATCCATTATTTGACAAAGGACTCAGTGATTTCTGCACTTATACATTAAAGGTAGCAGAACGTTGGTTTAAATAATATTCTACTGATTTTTCTCCAATCGAATTCCCGCCGCCATTACATGCATGAGGGTATCAACACGCATATTGTGTTGTAATTCGAATCGATAAATTCCCAATTCGTGAAACTTAAAACTGTTTTTGATGGGCACTTGGTAATCGTATAAATCACCTAAGCCATTACCTAACCATTGACCATTTTCATCAGCCAATCTAATTTGCTGTTCTTCTGTCGCATAGAGTTTTGAAGGACTTTCGCTATGCATATTCACAAAAATATTGGCATAAGGATAATCAGCAGCGACTCTTAAATTCACAAACAAATTATATAAAGAATTGGTGTCTGTTACATTCACATCGAACACCAATTTATTCTTATAATACCAACCCTGGATTGGTAAATCTTTGTTTTCATCAAATAATCTCTTTGAGTCGCATGATGAAAATACAATCACAGAAAAGATAAAAATCAAGAACCTATTTTTCATACTACTCCTTAGGGCTTTGAGGATTGGGGTTTGGATTTGAGTTTGATGGAGGCCTGTTATTTTTATTCTTTTTGAAAGGAGGTCTTCTATTCGGGTTCTGATTTGTTTGCTGATTATTTTGGTTATTCGGTACAGCTTGAGAATTTTCTACACCATTGCTATCCTGCAAATTTTGAGGAGGTCTTTGGTTTCTATTCGGGTTATTTTGTTGGCGAGGACCTTGATTTGGTTGAGGCCTTTGTGCGTTAGGTTGATTCTGATTGGGCCTAGCAGTTTGATTTGGAGCGCCTTGAGGAGGACGGTTATTTCCCTGCTTATTTTGATTTGGATTTTGTTTAGGACGATTCTTATTTCCACCCTTTCTAGGGTTTCTATCATCTAACCTAGTTAAGGAATCTCTTCCCATATCATTTTGAAAATCCAATTCAATTTTTTCTGGCTTATTAGAAACAGGCTTATGGAGAACCAATTCTGGACGAACTCCATTTTTATTAAGTTCAGCATATTCATTTACCTTATTAACAGGTAAACTAATCCACTCACCTCCCATTTCAGTGCGCGGAGCAAACCACATCAACCTTTTTAAAATATCTGTTTTAACAACTTTATAGGATTTCTCGTCTGCAAATTCTAGAACAAGATTGCTGTTTTCTGGAAATTCTTTTAATGCTTCGAGATAAGAATCGAGTTCAAAATTCAGACAGCACTTCAATTTACCGCATTGTCCGCTTAACTTCAATTGATTTAATGAAAGATTCTGGTAACGGGCAGAATTGGTATGAACCATTTTGAAATCGGTTAACCAAGTGCTGCAACACAATTCTCTGCCACAAGAACCAATACCGCCTAGGCGACCTGCTTCCTGGCGGTAACCAATCTGTCTCATTTCAATTCTTACTTTGAAAGAATCGGCTAGGCGTTTAATCAATTCGCGGAAGTCGACGCGTTCTTCTGCAGTATAATAAAATATTGCTTTCCTTCTATCGCCTTGGTATTCCACATCACTCAGCTTCATACTCAAACCCAGTTCCATTGCGATACTCCTTGCCTTATACATGGTAGGAACCTCAAGTTCTTGGTTTTCTTTTAACTTGGCAATATCGGCCTCATTGGCCTTGCGAATAATCTTTTTGAAGTCGCCTTGGTCTTCGCTTCGGTTGTATTTTTTCATCTGAAGTTTTACCAATTCACCCTTCAGACTAACTTTGCCTATATCATAACCGCTTTCCGATTCAACTACTACATATTCATTGATATAAAACTCAATATTATTAGCGTTTTTATAAAACTCTTTGCGAGTACCTTTGAATCGAACTTCAACTATATCAAATGGTTTAACATGAGGAGGAAGATCCATCTCAGCCAACCAATCAAAAGTATTTAATTTATTGCAAGCACCCGAACTACAGCCACCGCTGCAGCCACCACCCGTGCCACAAGAACCTGAACCACATGCCATCTTATATATTTCAAATTAGAAAAGCCAAAAATTAATAAAGTGAAAACACTTGATTCTACCGAACCGGAGTTTTCAACTGCCTGCCAATATACAAAGAAAGATTTAAAAACATGATTTTAAGGTTGGCATTCCGCTCAGCATGAAATACTGCATCATCAAGACTCTGAGTTATTTGCTCCAAATTTCCATCATGCATAAAAGGTGAAAATTTTACCAGAAATCCCATTTCAGTTGCATTTACTCTCAAAAGTTCCTTTTGTGCAAATCTATAAATGAAAGCAGAACGAATCATTTGAGAGGTATAATGCAAAAAATTCTTTACATACTCTCTTCCACTGGTACTCAATTCGTCTACCACAGGCTGAATATCATTTATTTTTTGTCCATAACAGGCACGCATCCAACGACTGAACAAATCGAAATAACCATCTTGTTCAACGTGAAGTAATGCCATTGCCATATTGTAGTTTCCATCAGCTAGTCGGGTTACATCACTTGCTTTTTGCATATCGCATTCATGTTTCTCCATTAAAGCCTGTGTCATGTCTGCATCTGATATTCTAGGAACTTTTACCAATTGGGCTCTAGACAAAATAGTAGCTAGGATTTTCTCAGTATTATTCCCTACCAAAATTAATAAGGTACCTACTGGAGGCTCCTCTAATAACTTGAGTAGAATATTACCAGAATTTAAAAGGTACTCTGGTTGCCAAATGATTTGAGTTTTGTACTTGGCCTCATAACTCTTTAAACCCAAACCTGATATGATATCACGGCATTCTTCTGCTGTAATATTTCCCTGTTTATTTGCTTCGGAATTGAGTTTCTGCAACCAATCAAAATCACTTAAATATGGATTTTCAATCAAGGCAGAACGCCAGGTATCCATTATTTCTTTTGATAATTTTGTTGGCGAAGTAGTTGGAAATGTGAAGTGTAAGTCTGGATGGGTGTATTTTTCAAATTTTGCGCATGAGCTACAAACCCCGCAACTATCGGCTTCCCCAGGATTCAAACAATTGATATACTGAGAGAAAGCTATTGCTAATGCTAAATTCCCAGAACCCTCAGAACCTAAAAAAAGTTGAGTATGACTGATCCTTCCTGTTCTTGCTAGACTGATCAGTTTTAGTTTTAAATCTTTATGACCAACGATATCTTTAAATAGCACCTGTTTAATTTTGGGCTAAAATAGAATTGAAATTGGATATTTTTTACAATTTATTTCCCAGTATTTTACAATTTTAAGACCTCGAGGTTTGAATTATCTAATTATTAAATCTACTTTCGTACCAAGGAACTATGAAGAAAAACATTTATAGAATTAACCTCGGAAAGACATGTCCAAATTGCGGATCATGGGACCTAGAAAGAGTCTCGCGACCATTCGCACCTAGGTATATTCTGTTTTTTCTCAACCTAAAAAGTTATTGGTGTAGAAAGTGTTTTATTGTGATTAATTGCATCACAAAAAAAGACTAAACTCCACCACCCCAATTATCCCTGTCTAAACTTCTGTATTGAATTGCTTCAGCTAAGTGTTCTGGTTTAATTTCCTCACTTGCGGCTAAATCGGCAATGGTTCTTGCTACCTTTAAAATTCTATCGTATGCTCTTGCCGACAATTGCAACCTATTCATAGCTGTTTTGAGTAAGGTTTGACCAATTGAATTCAGTGCACAATATTCTCTTGCTTGAGTACTGCTGATTTGTGCATTGCAATAAATCCCTTCAGAATCGGCATAACGTGCTTCTTGTATTTGGCGGGCATTTATCACCCTTTCTCTTACTAAGGCACTTCTTTCTGATTTTCTTGACTCACTTAATTGTTCAAAATTTACCGGTGTTACTTCTATATGGATATCTATTCGATCCAATAAAGGACCTGAAACCTTACTGAGATAACGCTGCACTACGCCTGGGCCACAAGTACATTTTTTCTCGGGGTGATTAAAATAGCCGCAAGGACAAGGATTCATGCTAGCAACCAACATAAAACTAGACGGATATTCTATAGAAAATTTTGCCCGCGAAATAGTCACCTTTCTTTCTTCAAGTGGTTGACGCATCACTTCCAAAACAGTTCTTTTGAATTCGGG
>JBMLPO010000291.1:0-5803 GCA_049242065.1 Bacteroidia bacterium | reverse complement strand
AATGCCCAATTAGAATAAAACTTTCTACTGATTCCAAATCCTACTAGGGGCGCCACTAGCAGCTTTTGGCTGGTAAATGTTTCATTTGTTTTGAGTGTTAGATTGTTTCTTGTCAATCGCTCAACAAGCCAATCATTTTGAATTCCACTGAATAGACTGAGTTCTGTTTTTTGGTTGCCTATTACATATCCAAAAAGGAGAGGTAAACTAAATACTTGCGAATTTCTGACAATTGATACCTCATCTATTCTAGTTCCTATATGATTTTGAAAATGCGTATCAATATTCATCATGATAATAGATGCTGAAACATCAAACTTCAAAGTGGTATCAATTTTGGTAATAGTAGAAAAATGATGCGGAACCTCTTGTTGAATTCTATTATTGCTTTGAGCTGTCATGTATTGAAGCCCTGTACTCCAAAACCAATTTTTATTGATTCCAAATGCCAAACTTAAGCCTGCACCAAATAGGGGATTCGATTCCAAACTAGGTTCATTCAAACGCATGGCTGGAGAAAATAGTCCAGCCATATCTAAATGTCGTAACCACATGTTTAGTTTTAATTGTTTTGGATGCACATGAGGTTTATTCATGTTACTATCCAACCGATTGTTGTTATTGCTATTCAAACTCGTTTTTTCAGGGAGCGAATCAACTTGTTTGTTCGACATTTCAGGATTGATTGGATTGCTTATTTGCGGCTCATGCTGACTTATATTTTCATCTTGTTTGAGTTTTTCATTTTTCTGTTCCGCTAAAGACTTTCCTGAATGAGCAATTAATTTCGACTCCATTTTACCCTCAGGTTGACTAACTGATAAAACTGTTAATGGAGCTGAACTTGCAAGCGCATTTCTCTTAGGGTTTGCTGATGCTGATGTATAGGCTGAAGGGGCTTTGGTTTTCTGTTTAGGGGTATGGGATTGACTCGATTTGTTATTGGATTTTTCGAGACGAGATTTATTTTTTTTCGAAGAAAGTACTTGAGGAGTAAGTGACTTCGTCAATTGATGATTAGAAGAAACTAAATTCGATTGAGACTTGCGAATAGCTAAAGTTTTTTCTTGAGCAAGAGGTGAAGCATTGGGACTTAACACCACCGCGGCAGTAGGACGGTAAGCTTTGAATTGAGATTGAGCATACCAAGCAAGTAAAACAGAACTGATACCTACCAATGGCAATAAGAACCAAAGGAAAGCTCTTTTCTTTTTATTTTTAGCAGGATAAACAGCCTGAAATGCCGCCCAATCGGCATCAGAAGCCTCCCCTGCTTCGTAGTTTCTGAGCTTATCGCCCAAGACTTTTAATATTTTATCATGCTCTTGCATCTGCTTGAACTTTAATTTTCTCTAATGACTTCTTTAAAAACACCCTTGCTTTTGCCAATTGCGATTTACTGGTACCCTCAGCTATACCCAACATTTCAGCAATTTGTTTGTGTGTAAATCCTTCTACAGCATACAAATTGAGTATGGTTCTATAACCCACAGGTAATTCTTGAATTAGCTCCAATAACATTTCCGGATGAATCACTTCCAAATCCTCTAAACATTCTGCATCATCCATCACATCAAAATCCAATCCGGGCTCGATGGAAATAAATTGTACTTTATTATTTTTCTTGATATGGTTCAGGGCATTGTTCACCATGATTCTACTCACCCAAGTTTTAAGAGAACTATCTCCTCTAAACTTAGCTAGGTTATCGAATACCTTGATGAAACCCTCTTGCAGTAAGTCTTTAGCCTCATCATCATTGGAAGCATATCTTTTACACAAAACCAACATCTTGGGATAGAAATATTGAAAGAACATCCGCTGACAATCTGCTTGTCCACGGATACATCCTTCTATTATTTCAATTTCATTGAATGATGATTTCATTATTTCGGCTAAGGAATAGACCTTTTTTTGAAAAATGGTTGCCTATTGAACAAAACAAATCACTTAAAGTTCTGCAAATCTTATTCTTAATAATAACTTGATTTTTTTACTAGGAATATACCATAAGCTAAAAATCACTTTATTTAAAAAAAATTGAACCTTCCAATCTTTTAAGAGTATTCTTATCAAATTCATACATATGAGAAATCTATTTATCATTATTTTAATTGGAATATGCAGTTTGGCTTCTGCCCAAAAACCAGAGCCCATCAAAAGTTTTGCTCGCGTAAATAAATCAGTGGAATATTATAGGGAACAAATTAAACTCTGGAAAACTGAAACAGAAAAAGATGCTAAAAACGCTTTTGCTTGGTACAATTATTACCGTGCAACTAGAAATATCAACCGAACCAATCATGCGGATACTAGGCCTTTTCCTGAGCGTTTAAAGGAGGAAAAAAACATTGTTGAGCAAATGGAAAAGGTAGTTCCTGAATCTTTTGAATATCACTTGTGCAAATGGATGATTGGCGGAAACAATTTTTCAGACCTCACTCATATCAAAAAATGTGAGGAATTGGGTGTGGGTCGCGTAGAGCATTTGTCCGACTTAATTGTTTATGCCGAAATTACCGGTGATAAAAACAAAAGAAATAAATATGCCTTGGAGTGGTTCAATAGTGATGAAAACTCACCAGGCATGATGTATTACAATTACAATGTTTTATCAGGATTAAAAGAAAATGCTATTCTATTAACCAATGGCGATAACGATACGTATCCAGCTTGGATGTTACAAGCTCAAGGTTATAGAAATGATGTATTGGTTTTAAACACCAGCTTATTGAATATACAAGCTTACAGAGATTCCATCTTTAAAATAATTGGAGTGACTTTACCCAAAAAGACAAACATCCAAGGAGATAGTGATCTGGTAAAACTCATCACCAAAAACAGTAAAAAAATTCCGGTTTACTTGGCTGTAAGTATCAATCCCGAATGCACCAAACCAATAGATGAGAATTTGTACTTAACTGGATTGGCTTACGAATACAGTGAAAATGGAATTGATAATATTGCAGCACTCAGGAAAAATTTCGAACAAAACTATTTATTCGATTATATCAGCCGACCTTTATTCAAAGATGTATCTGAATACTGGACTAAATTATCCAACCAGAATTATATCATTCCTTTGATTAAACTCTATGAACATTATCAATCTGCAGGAGATATAGAACATGCTAAAGCTGCTAAAAAACTGGCCCTAAAGATTGCGGAGCACACCGAAAAAGCAGATGAAATCATCAGTTATTTCAAAAACAATAAGATTGACTAATCAAATCCACATATCGGATGAAGAGTTGATGGCTTTGCTAATGAAGGGAAGTGAGCCTGCTTTTAATATCTTATACAAAAGGTATAGAAAAAAGTTGGTGCACTTCTCTCAAAGCTTTTTAGGCAGCAAGGAGCAAAGTGAAGATTTGGTGCAAGATATTTTTATCAAACTCATTCAACAACCCCATTTGTTTAAACAGGGAAATAGTTTCGCATCTTGGATTTTCACCATCGTAAAAAACAATTGTTTCAATTTACTGAGGAACGAAAAAAAGAGACATGAACTACGACACACACATATACCTAGCAATCCCAGTATTGAACAACAGAGCAGTAAAGATTTCCTTTCACTAAAAAATAAAATCAATGCCTTATACCAAAGTTTGAATGAAAAAGAAAAATTGGTTTTTGTCTTGAGATTTGAATTAGAGCTCAGTATAAAAGAAACAGCTGAAATTGCCAATATCCCTGAAGGTTCCGTGAAATCTTGCCAATTTTATTTATTAAAAAAAATTACGCCTCATATAAAAGAATACCAACATGAAAAACACTGATCATTTTCCTGATTTACTTGCTGAATTGATTCAGGAAAAATCATTCGATGAGCTGAATGAAAAAGAAAAAGAATGGGTCATTCAATTCTTGGAGGAAGCAGAATATCGCGATTATCACATGACCGCTCAATTGTTAAAAATTGATTTAGCAGAAGAATCTTCTGATGAGATACCTGCTATATTTCATCAAACATTTGAGGCCAAAAAAGAAAAGAAAACCTATATCATTCAGTTAAAAGCTTGGCAATTGGCTGCAAGTTTTATTCTCATAAGCAGTCTTTGGATTTTTTCTTTGAAGCTACAATCTAGTTCGAATTATTATTCTCAAATAAAAAGAGACACCATCTATTTAACGCAACAAGTGCCAGGAGAAACCATCAAAATTCATGATACGGTGCTCATCACAAAAACTCAAGTGATCGTGCGAAACTCGCTTGCAAAAAAAGATACAGCCTCTATGCAAGTTACTCCACCCAATGAAGCAATTCAAATAGACCAATTAAATGCCCTTCGAAACAAAAGGAAAAACAAAGGAATTAAAGGAGATACTTTATTGAAGAATTTTGAGTTTGTTCGGATTTGATTCCATTCATTATTTCAATAATAAGCGCTCCACCCCATACTTACTTTGAACCAAATAAATTCCTTTATCCAAACTACTTACATCAATGGAGGATGTTGTTCCTTCATAAACCAATTTACCACTCACATCACTGATGCGAATTTCGAGTTCTGCATTTAAATAGACTTTGTTGGATGTACAAGGATTGGGATACAAACTCATGATGCCATCCACATCTTTTTTAATGGATAGGATGGGTGAATATTCATAACTAGCATCTACATCCAACATTTTTAATCGGTAATAAACCAAACCTGCATGGGCATCAAAAGGACCTGTCCAGTTATAATGTGTATGGGAAATTGAATAGGATTTTGCTTTGACTTCAGCTTCCTGATTCCAATTTACTCCATCAAGAGATGATTCTATTTGGTAAGCTGCTACATTGATTTCAGAGCTACTGATCCAATTGAGTACAACCTGATTATTTTGTTCTTCATACCATCCCTGAAAGCTTAATAATTCTACTGGTAAAGGATTTTGTGACACATCACCTCCAACAGCAAAATCACCATAATTATTGACATTGGTTCTTCCTAAAACTACTGAATCAATATTGCCACTTCCAACTATATGATTTCCTATTAATTGAAAAGGAGTACCTGCTTGTTCTCTTCTTATTAAAACCAAATTGCCGATATTTTGAACTCCTCCAAATTGACGGGCCAAACAATATATAGAGAACAAACCAGAGCTAAATCCACTTGCAGACCTGATTCTCCAATAACCTTCAGTGCCTGTTTTATTGATATTGATACCACTTTGACTCAAGGGTAATCCCAAGACACCAGGTTGAGCATTAACAAACTCACAAGTTAGATAAGCTGCATTGGCATTAGGGCTTGTATATACAACTTGAGCTCTTCTATCTGAATTGGAATTACCTACAGGAAAATCATAAGCGGATTGACCTGTAACTACCCAGCGACTTAATTTCCCAATGACATAGGAACTTGAATTGAAGAATACATTTCCTGAACCATGTTGCGCATTCCCTAAATAAAGGGTGTCATTAGCATTCAAGAAAAGTTTACCTTTTTGTAAATCGAGCACATGACTCACATTTCTACTTGCATGTAAATTCACGCCTGCAAGTCCAGCAATAATTAGTTTAGCAGGAGATGATAAATTAGACCAAATTCTATTACTGGTTGTATACAACAATCCATTGTTTTTAAATTCCAGATTCGTATTGTTTTATCCAAACTACCAGAGGCTAAGTAATCCAAAGATAATGAAGCTAGACATGTGATTCCACCACTGTGGCCAACAAGAGTACCTTTTTGACATGGTAAATCTTGTGCAAACTCAGCAGCTTGGAACTTCAAATGATGTGGAAGTAAATGCCAAACAACGATCATTCCATCTGCACTTCCAGATGCAAAACCCGAGTATGCAATGT
>JBMLPO010000290.1:0-1999 GCA_049242065.1 Bacteroidia bacterium | reverse complement strand
TTTAAACTATATTTAAATACTTGGTTCAATTGAAAAACGCGAAAATAAAAAGTATAATCATCTCTCAGCCAAAACCGGAAAGCGAAAAGTCGCCATGGTTTGAGCTTGCTAAAAAGTACAATCTGAAAATGGATTTTCGTCCGTTTATTCAGGTTGAACCTATTGGTGCAAAAGAATTCAGACAACAAAAAGTCAATATTCTTGAGCATACTGCGATTATTTTGAACTCAAGAAATTCAGTAGATAATTTCTTTAGAATGTGTACAGAATTGAAGTTGGAAATTCCAGCCGAGATGAAATACTTCTGTGTCAATGAAAGCATCGCGAATTACTTAGCCAAATACATACAGGTTAGAAAACGTAAAGTTTTTGTTGGAAAAGGAACCGAAGTTGAGTTGCTTACTGTTTTCAAAAATCACCCTACAGAAAAGTACCTTTTTCCTTGTTCAGACTGGAGAAAGCAAGATATTGAAAAATTCATGAAGAAGAGTAAAATTGCTTTTAAAGAAGCATTCTTCTACAGAATTAAATCATCAGATCTTTCAGATTTAACCAACGTAAATTACGATATCATTGCCTTCTTTTCTCCTGCAGATATTCGCTCTTTATTCGAGAATTTTCCTAAATTCAAACAGAATAAAACACTTATTGCGGGCTTTGGTGCAACAACTATAAAAGCCATGCTAGAAGCCAAGTTAGAGGTGAATATACAGGCCCCAACCCCGCAGACTCCTTCAATGGTTATGGCTATCGATAAATTTATCGAAGCATACCACAAGGCTTAGGTCCAGTAAACACTGGTTTTGAGGGCATTTCTTAATTTTTAAGTTTCTTGTAAAAATCTTGTTTAATACGTTTTTTTTCGTATTATTGTTTTTTGATACTTAATAGCTAGTGCCAATGAATTTAAGCTTTACAAAAATATTAATGGTGGTTGCAGGACTTTCTGTGTCCCTCATTTCCAGTGCACAACAGGATCCGCATTACAGTAATTTTATGCATAATAAACTTACTTATAATCCTGGTTTTGCCGGTAATGGTGATAAGTTTTGTGCAACCTTTCTTCAAAGAACTCAATGGGTAGGATTTGGTGGAGGTGACGAAACTGGTGTAGGTACCGGCGGAACAACACTAGCGCGCGGTGAAGCTCCTTCCAATTTAGTGGGTTCATTTAATGCTCCAATTAGCAAGCGTATTGGATTAGGCGTACATATTTTAAGAGATGAGTTAGGTTCTTCATTGGCAACCACACCAACTTTATCTCTTTCGTACAAGCAGCCGCTAAAAAACGACGATGTATTGGCTATTGGATTCAGTGCAGGTTTGATGCAAAAATCATTGGATGGAACTAAATTGAAACCACTGGAGCAAGGCGATGATAAAATTCCTACATCAAATGTAAGCGGCACAACCATGGACTTCGGTGCTGGTATTTACTATAGCAGACAACAATTATCTGTATTCGATAATTTCTATGCAGGAATTTCAGCTACTCACCTCAATCAAGGTCAAGTTACCTACGAATGGTCGGGTGGAAGAAGAACTGATGATTTAAAAATGCACTATTATTTTATTGCAGGTGCAGAGTATGCATTGAATAGTGATTTTAAATTACAGCCCAATTTGATTGTAAAAAAAGATCCAGCTAAAATCCAAACAGATCTTAATTGTTTTTTAATCTGGAATGAAAAAATTCGTGGAGGATTAACTTGGAGACCAATGGATGCAGCTGTTGTATTATTGGGATACCAGTACAGAGATAACTTATATGTAGGTTATTCTTATGATTTAACTACCTCACGTATATTGAAATACAGTTCAGGTTCACACGAAATTGTATTAAGATATTGCTTTGGAATTAAGTATACACCTAAGGTAAATCCTCCGGTTCCAATCCTAACTCCAAGGTTCATGTAATAAAAAAATGAATGTCGCGTTTTTAAGCCATTCAATCAAAAACTTGCATTTCATAATTGATTTAATAAATTTGCCAGAATCG
>JBMLPO010000289.1:0-1925 GCA_049242065.1 Bacteroidia bacterium | reverse complement strand
GGCTTTTGGAAATGCT
This sequence comes from Bacteroidia bacterium, assembly GCA_049242065.1. Taxonomy (GTDB): domain Bacteria; phylum Bacteroidota; class Bacteroidia; order UKL13-3; family UKL13-3; genus CAISCU01. The sequence continues at coordinate 1,909 of JBMLPO010000289.1, read as the reverse complement.
AACAATACACCCAGAATTGGTCGAATTGATTTAAAAACATTTAGAACCGTTGACATCCTTGAAATACCTAATAGCAGCGGGAATCACTCTTCTCCTTTCATCACTGAAAATTCCGAATATGTTGTTGCAGGTACTCGTTTTAGTTATCCTATGGACGATGAAGCAAGTCAACCCGATGTATCTATTTCAACCTATAAAAAGAATTTTAAAGGAACAGTAAGTTTTATTTCTGTTGATCCAAAATCGGGTAATATGAATATCGGCTTCCAGTTGCTTTTACCGGGTTTCAATTTTGACTTAGCGCGTGCCGGTAAAAAAGGTTCACACGACTGGGTATTCTTCTCATGCTATAATACAGAACAAGCCAATACTTTACTGGAAGTAAATGCTTCACAAAAAGACAAAGACTTTATCATGGCAGTGAACTGGAAAAAATGCGAAGAATTGGTAAAAGCAGGCAAAGCAACAAAGAAAAAAGTAAGGTATACTCATAATACCTACAGTGAAATTACTCACACAGCTACATCGGAATTACTAACTGAAGTAAATATGTTAGACCCTAAACAATTTGAAGGTTTAGTTTACTTCATGCCTTGTCCGAAATCTCCACATGGTTGTGATGTTGACCCTACAGGTAAATACATCATTGGTTCGGGAAAACTCGCAGCTATTATACCAGTATTCTCATTTGATAAAATACAAACTGCAATTCAAAACAAAACATATGAAGGAGATTTTGAGGGTATCCCAGTATTGAAATATGATGCGGTTTTACATGGTGAAGTTAAAAAACCGGGCTTAGGTCCATTGCATACAGAATTTGATGGAAAAGGATTTGCATATACTTCATTCTTCGTTTCATCTGAGATAGTAAAATGGAATATTGAAAAACTTGAAGTAGTTGACAGAGTGCCTACTTATTACTCAATTGGACACTTATGTATTCCAGGAGGACCAACAACCAAACCACATGGCAAATATGTGATTGCTTATAATAAAATTACCAAAGACAGGTATTTACCAACTGGACCTGAATTAACACAATCTGCGCAGTTATATAGTATTGAAGGAGATAAAATGAAACTGTTATTAGACTTCCCAACTGTTGGGGAACCGCATTATGCTGAAGCCATTCCTGCAAGTCTCGTGGAACCTAATTCAACCAAAATTTTCAAACTAGAGGAGAACAAACATCCATATGTTACCATGGGAGAAGGAAAAGCAAAAGTTGAAAGAAAAGGCAATGAAGTTCATGTGTATATGACCTCCATAAGATCACACTTTACACCAGACAATATTGAAGGTGTAAAAATGGGAGATGTGGTGTATTTCCATGTAACTAATCTTGAACAAGACTGGGATGTACCGCATGGTTTTGCTGTAAAAGGAGCCAACAATGCAGAATTGTTAATTATGCCAGGTGAAACACAAACCTTAAAATGGACACCTGATAAAGTTGGAGTAGTTCCAATTTACTGTACCGATTTTTGTTCAGCTTTACATCAGGAAATGCAAGGATATGTTCGTGTATCTCCAGCTAATTCAACAGTACCATTGAGTTTTTCAACAGGCGGAAATAATCAGCCTACTACAAAATAAAATAAGAGGGCTGCATAAATAAAATTAGGGATTATGCAGCCCTTTTTTAAAAATACCAAAATGAAAAAATTAAGTCATATAAGCAGAATCATTTTAGCACTTGGAAGTATCAGTGTGATAGCCTGCTTCTGGCTGCCCTTATGGGAAATTAAACTTTGGGCTCCACAATACCCAGAAGGCTTAAGTATTGAAATCTGGCACAATGCATTAAAAGGAGATGTTGATGTAATCAATGGATTAAATCATTATATCGGAATGAAACATTTAAAAGCAGAAATGTTTCCTGAATTCACTTATTTAAAATTCATCA
>JBMLPO010000288.1:0-5730 GCA_049242065.1 Bacteroidia bacterium | reverse complement strand
TAATTTGGTCATGAGTTGAATTATCTATCAAAAACAAACTTATCTCCACCGGAATTTTTAACACATTCTCTACCAAAGCTTCAATGAGCTGATAAGAATGATGATAGAGCACTATGGATACACTGAGCTTCAATTTGATTAAACAGAAAGCTGCAATCAAATTAAAATCTCACTATTTTCCGAATATTAGTTCTGCACTTATGATTTTTCGTACAAATCCATGTAAGAATTGGTCATTCTTTTTGCTGTGAGTAAAAAGTTCTTTTCAGCAAATCCAGTGTATTGATTATTCATTAAATCCTTTAAAACGTCTACATTACCAATAGGAAAAAACGCTGTTTGGTAGCAGTTTTCAGGAAAAATCTCCCGGTGTTGTGAGATATCAGAAAGTAGACATTTCAAACCACAAGCTGCTGCTTCTATTACAGTATTGGGCAAACCTTCAGAGTGACTAGCCGATATAAATACATCAGCTGCTTGTAAGTATTCATGTGGATTGTTTTTGAATCCCAAAAATCGAACCTGAGCATTTGCTTTAGATTGGAGTTTGTCCATTTCTGGTCCAGCTCCTAAAAAAAGTAACAGTTCATCTTCACTTTTTTCTTTCTCTAAAAAAGCATTGAGTATGGTTTCTGGATCTTTTAAACTGCTCAAGGCTCCCACACTTAAATATATTCTTGCATTCAAATCTAATTGAAGTTTGTTTCTCAACTTGATTTTTAAATTGGAATCAGGTGTAAAAAAGAGGCTCTCATCTGCCCCATTTTGTATGACATGAACACCAGGTACCTCTTTATAAATTGATGCCAGTGTTTTGGAAACTACCGTCTTTACACTCGCATGTTTAAATGCTTGAAACTCTTTTTTGGCAATGAATGAGCCCAATAATTTACCATAAGTTCTTTGGTAATTAGGCTCTAAATTAGATGAGATGGTAACAATCCTTTTGTATTTCTCTAAATACTTCCATGCATAATAAGAAGGTCTATAAGTATAAGTATGAATCCAATCGGGTTGAATATCTAAGACCACATTACGAATTTGATTCTTGAGAAAAAACAAAGCCTCTATTCTAGATAAATTTAAACTATGAAGGTGAACAGGAATTTGTTTGAATTTCTCAATTTGTGTATTCTCAGGTTCTGGAGATAAACTTAAAATATGTACCTTAAATCGAGAGTAATCCATGTTCTTGCATTTATTGAACAATACCTGCGTGATGCCCCCCGATTCAAAAGTAGAAACGATATATAAGATGACTTTTCGTTTACTCATTTGATGAAATTCAATAAACTTAGAACTTTAAAAAACAAACGATTAAACAATCCAGGAAACAAACTCATGGCTTTTAAAACCATCAACTTTTTTAATGATGGAAATGCCTTCAATCGCTTGTCCTGAGCAAATCTGCGAGCCTCGGTTCTTCTTCCGGCCTTTAAGCAGGATATCAAATTTAAAAACAATTGCTTGGCTATTAGTGCACGAATATCATTTTGAAATTTAGCTGCCGTTTTCCATTCCAAAAGTTTTTCGAGTTCTTTGATAACAGGTAATTCTTGAATTAATTTTTCTGGAATATCTGAACGATTATCAGCAGAACGCTGGTAAACACTACCCATGTGATTGCTGATAACTATTGGATAGTTTAAGAATAAACTCGACCACAACAAAGTATCTTCACCATAATGAATCGATTCATGAAAACCATTGAATTCAGTGAGAACTTTTTTGGGAACACAAGCTGAATTGATATGAATTGGAGAATCACCAAAAGCAATTTTTTTGAAATAGTTTTCTAAAATAAAACTGCTTTGTAGCTTGGATTGCGAAATCACCACACTTCTTTTATTCCCATTTGATTCAATGATTTCGTATAAATCGGCCCAGCAGCCTGCATTGGGATACTCTTGAATTAAATCGAATAGCTGCTTCAAATGGTTGGTATGCCAATAATCATCGGCATCTAAAAAACAGATATACTCAAATTTTGATGATTGAATTCCTTTGTTCCTTGCAAATGACACCCCTTTATTGGTTTCACTAATGAAACGGATTCGCTCATCTTTGATTTCTTGTGCCAGATGAAAACCATGATCAGTTGAATTGTTATCTACCACTATGAGCTCAAAAGCAGAAAAAGTCTGATTCAAAACAGACTGCATTGCCTTTTTAATATAGCCTTGTTTATTGTAAAGTGGAATGATAACAGAAAACATATCAATCTAAATTAGAAACCTTGGTACTGTTCATGTATTTCACTTTTCTATACCATTTATACAATTGAGGGGCATTTAATAATTGTAAATAAATAAGGTTTTTAATTCTATCAACTACATGAAATAATTGATAAAAAATAACTTGAATGGGTGAGCAAAATTCCTTTTGTAACTGAGAAAATTCAATATATCTATTTTTCAAATTCTCAGGTTGAGAGGAGACTCCAAACTCATTGTAAACAGCAATTGTTTCCTCAACATAAGTAAAAGCTTGCGGCCCCAAAGCCTTATAAACTCTATTGAGCCAATGACAATCAGCCATTATTTTATATTTGTTTTCATCAAACATTCCGATTTGATGAAACACATTTTGGTGTGTAAAAATCGATTGGTGATTTAAGCTCAAAAGTCCCTTTATTCTATTCTTTTCGATCTGAGAATGGGCGCGATGAAGATACCTCACATGAGCGTTTTCATGTATGGTATCACCATATACAATTCCTTGGTGATTCCTCATTACTCCATTAGCTAAACGTTTGATTAAATCAGTATCCTCTGAAAAAGTATCACCCATATTCATGAAAACAATCCAAGTACCTTTTGCACGCTGAAGCGCCTTGTTCATTGCATGGTAAATACCATTGTCTTTTTCTGAAATCAATTCATGAATACTATCAGAATATGTTTGGATAAGCTCTAATGAACCATTTGTTGAAGCACCGTCGATGACTATATATTCTAGGTTTGAATAGGATTGATTTTGTATGCTTGAAATGGTCTTATGAATATCTTCAAACTTTGAATTGTAATTCACTGATATAACCGAAATCAAGGGATTTGGGTTATCATCAGCACTTAGGCTCAAGTTATCTTTTTTAAATTCAAGCAATTACAATGAGATTAATTATCAAATATAGAGGCTCCTATCCTTTATTACAAAGGATTTACGAGCATTTTATAAACAGTAATTAATTGATTTGTTTGTTGCTTGTATTTGAAGGAGGATTCAAAAGAAAAAAATTGACATCAATAAAAAACATCATCAGAAATGCATAAACATAATAAAATGCATTAGGAGAAAAGATGAATTGAATGCTATAAATAGCAATAATAGAATAGAGTTTGGTTCTAAAACCTCTTTTGATAGCGATGTATAAAAAGTAAAAATAGATGATGGAAAAGATTCCGAATTGACACCAAATGAAAATAAAAACATTATGAGGGAAATGACTAGCATTGTTGGTAAAAGCCCACCATTCGCTTTCAAACACAAATGAACCCGGACCAAAAATGATATAATTATGAAGAATAAATTCAATTCCCACAAAAATAGAATTGGCTCTTTCTATATTACTGGCAATGGATTTGGGATTAGAATCAGAAAAAAACAAACGCGATAAACCACTACCTGGATTTTGTAAAGCGTATTCTTTTAATGCAGGAAGAGAGAGTAAAATAAGGATTGAAGAAATAATCAATCCAATTACAATATACAACCAAGCTTTTTTGGTAATCTTATTAAACCCCAAAATGACAAGCAGCAGAAATACCATTAACAAAGCCGCTCGAGAACCAGATTTTTCAACAAAAAAAACGCAGAGTCCGATTAATAAAACCAATAAAGGAACACCGAATTTTGTTTGTTTCTGTGGCCAAGTTTGAAGCACAATAGCCAATAAAAAAACCATGGCATTCGCGAAGGAATTTCTATCACCCAATGAGCCAGTCATCTCATAAGCACGAATAGGCTCCTTACCCAACATAAGAGTTAATAGAATGGGCTGCGTAAGGTAGATGATGGCTTCGAGAAACAGCACGATCAAAGCACTCAAGCATAACTTAAACAAAAACATACGCATGTCTTCTTTCTCTTTAAACAAGAAAAAAGCCCAAGAAAAGAATAGAGAAAATGAAACTACGCGTACAAAATCATTGATTTTTATTTCCGCACCATTCATCATGATTGGAACTATCATGAGTAAACTTGATACGACAAAAAAGAATACAACATTCCAATTATTCACCAAGTTGATGAACTTGTCTGCCTGAAAACGAATTGTAGTAAAAAACCCTGTAATCCCTAATATCACTATAAAAAATGGGATATATGAAATATGTGTGATTCCAGTAAAAGAATACAAACTGGTAAGCAGTATCACACCAATCAGATAGATCAAATATATCTCAAGCCTTTTTAACATAGGATATTGCATTATGAGCAGCCTCCATTAATTGTTCACCCAAGGCCAATGTTTCTTTGATTTGTAATTCTTTGAATGATTCTGGATTGAGATGCAAAACAGCAGTTATTTCTTTCATTTGAAGTGCTAAGTCTTGCTCATCACCCGTTTTGAAGAACTTGGCTATTGGACTCTCAATTTCTTTATTGACCGGAATATCACTCATGAGAACAGGAACACCCATAGCCAAAGCTTCATAAACAGCGCCACCTCCAGGACCACCTTCAAACAAAGTAGGTTGAATAAGTGCGATGGCATTCTTCATGATTTCTTTTTGCTCTTCTTTTAGAATATATCCCAATAAAAACAAATGGTTTTTGATTCCAAGCTCATCAATCAAATTCTGCAGGTAACTGATATATGCAGGAAAGCGATAATCAGACATAGAGCCTGTGCAAACCAAGTAGGTATCAGTGTTTCCATTTTGTATAAACTTAGCCAATGCTTTAAAAGCAGTTGCATGGTCTTTATGTTTCCAAAACTGATTAGAAATCAAAAAGTACTTTGCAGGTAAATTAAAATGGGATATAGATATTGGAGAAGAAGCTGCTGTTGCTGTGTATAAAGGACAAAAAGGCAATGCAAAAACTTCCCCTTTAAAACTTGGATGAAAATTATATATATCTTGCTTTACAGCTTTGGCATTGACAATCATTGAATAAGTTTCTTCTAAGTATTTGCTAAAAATTCCATCACGAATTTTGAACTCCTTTTTCGAAAAAAACTCAGGATAATATTTGTGTTGAAAATCGGGGATATAGCCTACCCAAGGCGTTTTAAACTTCGCACCAAGATTAAAAAAACTAGGCAAAACAACTTCAATTTTATGCTGTTCACAAAGTGCTTCAAGCGCGTGTGGAGCGGCCTGATAAAATAGAAATTCCAAAGGCGTTTCCATTTTGAGGCGCGCTTGAATAGCCTCTATTTGATGAACTGGATAATTGGTTTCAAAGCGCTTAGAAAAACTAATAAAATTGATTGTTTTTTTTAGTAGAAGTTTACCCTTATCAATCCACGATTCTTTGCGAGGTTCAGGAATTAAAATAAAAATCTCTAAGTGGTATTTTTCTTTAACAGCATGAAGTCCCTTGAGAATGATTCTTAGAAAATCGATTCCCCCACCCCAATCCATAAAACCTGCTAAAGGAATACCTAACTTCATTTATTTAATTCTTTTAGCTGGCACACCCACATATACTCCAGGCTCGGTGATAGAGCGATTGACAACAGCACCGGCTCCTATGGTCACATCATCACAAATGCTTAATCTTTCT
>JBMLPO010000287.1:0-12678 GCA_049242065.1 Bacteroidia bacterium | reverse complement strand
AGAGAAGGTACTACTGCTATCATGAAAAAAGGAACAGTAAGTTCTGATGCATTGGGTGCAGATTTTCAAGCCATACCTAAACTAGAAAGAGATAAATTAGGTGTGAAAAATGGATTTAGAATTTCACAAATCAGAAATGGTAAGATTGCTATCATGGGTATACAAGAAGGATTTATCATCACCAAATTCAATAGAAAAGAATACGAAAAGGTGGAAGATTTAATCAGTGATTTAGAGAAAGCCAGAGGACAAATTCAGCTAGAAGGCGTTTTCCCTAACGGCAGCCGCGCCGTCTATTCGTTCTACATGTAACCCCCGTCACACCGCGGTATCACCGCGTTCTCCCGCGGTGCGTTCTCCCGCGGTGCGTTCTCCCGCGGTGCGTTCCCCCGCAGTGCGTTCTCCCGCGGTGTTCTCCCCCGCGGTGCCTCTGTGCTACCCTTACAAACAAGTTCTGGGTTGGAGTTGAACCCTGAACTTTAGACTTTGCAGGCCAAAAGTCAAGCATGGTATATGCATGGCAGTTTTTTATATAGCTTGACTATTTATCTCAAGGGATCAACTATTCTACATCTGCTATTATTTCGATCTTCTTCGTTATAATATTTATGAGTGAATTCTTTTCTTAATTAGTTATTTTGCTAACATTAACTATTTTGTTCCATTATTTTCTTATGCAGCTTTTTAAACAATTCACTTTTGATGCGGCTCATTTTCTTCCTCATGTTCCTGATGGACATAAGTGTAAGGAGATACATGGGCATACTTATCACCTTACTGTTTTTATTGAAGGAGAATTAGACCCGCATTTGGGTTGGGTAATGGACTTCGCTGAACTAAAAAGTGTAATTGAACCATTGGTAAAACACTTAGATCACAAATTCATTAACCAATTGGAAGGCTTTGAAAATCCTACTTGCGAAAACATGGTGATGTGGTTTTGGAAACAGATTAAACCCAGAGTTCCTCAATTGTGTAAAATTGAGTTAAAAGAAACTCCCACATCAGGTGCTGTTTATGAGGGGAAATAGAATAAGGTCTCTATTAGCTGTCTAATTTAAAACTCAAATTTTCAATTAGAATTTTAAACTGGGTGTTATACATTTTCCTACATAAAGATGTATCACCACTACACTTTTATGTACATAAAAATGTGGTGCGCATACACTTTTATGTAGGAGATTTGTTTTGAATGAACCCAAAATGCAAAAAAAAGCTCCCCAAATTTACTATTTGGAGAGCTGTAAATCGTTGATATTCCTTACAATGCAGCTGTTTCTGCTTCTTTATGAATCTTTTTTACCAATCCCTGTAACACATTTCCTGGTCCACATTCAATAAAATGGGTGGCTCCATCTGCTACCATGGCTTGCACAGATTGTGTCCATTTTACAGAGGCAGTTAATTGTGACACCAAATTTTGTTTGATTGAATCCACATCACTAACCGCAGTGGCTGATACATTTTGGTATACAGGACAAATAGGGGTGTTGAACTGGGTATTCAAAATAGCTTGCTCTAATTTTACTCTTGCAGGTTCCATCAATGGCGAGTGAAATGCTCCTCCAACTGGTAAAACCAATGCTCTTTTTGCTCCTGCTGCTTTTAATAATTCACAAGCTTTATTCACTCCACTAATGCTACCACTAATTACTAATTGACCCGGACAATTATAATTTGCTGCTACCACTATTCCTTCAGTTACAGAAGCACAAATTTCTTCTACTTTATTGTCTTCTAAACCTAATACTGCTGCCATGGTGGAGGGTTCTGCTTCGCAAGCTTCTTGCATGGCCATTGCTCGTGCATATACCAAACGAAGTCCGTCTTCAAAGTTCAAAGTTTGATTGGCTACCAATGCAGAGAATTCACCTAAGCTGTGTCCCGCTACCATATCTGGTTGAAAAGATGCTCCTGCAACTAATGCTTTGATAACAGAATGAAGGAATATAGCTGGTTGAGTCACTTTGGTTTGTTTGAGCTCTTCATCAGTTCCCGAAAACATGATGTCGGTAATTCTATATCCAAGAATTTCATTGGCTTTCTCAAAAAGTTCTTTGGCTAAAGGACTGTTTTCATATAAGTCTTTGCCCATTCCTACAAATTGGGCACCTTGTCCTGGAAATACATATGCTGTTTTAGTCATGTTGTGAAATTTTGGGCAAATTAGGGATTTTATTAAAAAAAAGAGGCCGATTCTTTTCCCAGAACCAGCCTCTTTTTCTATTTCTAATCAAAGAAGAATGAACCTATTCAAGATTATTCTCCGTAGTATTCTACAAAATTATTCTCGGTTTCAACCAGTTTTAAACTATGTAATTTGCTGTTTTCCATCAAGGGTTCTAAGATGTCCCAAATAGCTGTTATCATGTTTTCAATTGATGGCATCACACCTTTTAACCATGGAATATCTTCGTTTAAATTTCTATGGTCTAAGGGTTCTGTAATATTTTCTTTGATAACTTTTTTCAGTTTCTTCAAATCCATTACCATGCCCGTTTCAGGATTGGCAACACCTTTAATGGTGACAAATAATTCAAAATTGTGACCATGGTAAAATTTATTGGAACATTTTCCAAAAAATGCCTCATTCTCTGCTTCTGTCCAGTTGGGATTGTACAATTTATGCGCCGCATTAAAACGCTCCCTTCTGGTGATATAAACTATTTTCTGTTTTTCTGACATGCTTTAAAAATCAGGGCGCAAATATAGATTAAAATTATTTTGATTTACTAAGCCCGGTCAAGTTTTGACATCTTTTGTTTTTTGATTCAAATGCTTTGTTAATTAGTTACTTAACAAGATTAAAATGGACTGCGTTGATTATTCTTTTAAAAATCTCCTTGGTTTCCTGAAACCGATTGATTTTCTTACTTTCGCAGCATATGATCGTAGTTACAGGAGCCGAAGGCTTTATTGGTAGTTGTTTAGTAGCCAGATTGAACCAAGATGGTTTCAATGATCTGGTGCTGGTAGATGATTTTGGAGCGATTGAACATCGTGAAAAAAATCTTCAAGAAAAAAAATATACAGCGCTAGTAGAACGTAAGGATTTTTTCGATTGGCTGAATCTGAATACCATAGAATTGGAATTTGTATTCCATATAGGTGCCAGAACTGATACCACTGAAAGTGATGAGAAAATATTCAAAGAACTCAATGTCGATTTCAGTAAACGTTTGTTTCAAATCTGTGCCAAGGAAGGAATTCCTTTGGTGTATGCATCCAGTGCTGCAACTTACGGGGATGGAACTTTCGGTTATAATGATGATGAGCATTCATTAGCTTCTTTGCAACCATTGAATCCATATGGTCGTTCAAAAAATGAATTTGATATATGGGCTTTACAACAAGAAAAACAACCTTTGTTTTGGGCAGGTTTAAAGTTCTTCAATGTTTATGGTCCTAATGAATACCATAAGAAAAGAATGGCCAGTGTTATTTTTCATGCCTTTCACCAAATACAAGAAGAAGGAAAAGTAAAACTGTTCAAGTCACATCGTCCCGATTACCAAGATGGCGAGCAAAAAAGAGATTTCATTTATGTGAAAGATTTATGTGATGTCTGTATTTTTTTGATGCACCATAGAAAAAATAGTGGTTTGTACAATTTAGGAACAGGAGAGGCCAGAACTTGGAACGACTTGGTAGCAGCTATTTTTAAGGCTTTAAACAAAGATGTAAATATTGAGTATATTCCCATTCCAGAAGACATCAGAGAGAAATACCAATATTTTACCGAAGCCAATATGAGCAAACTAAGAAGCATTGGGTATACCAAAGAATTCATGTCGATAGAATCTGCAGTTGATGATTATGTAAAGAATTATTTGTTGCCCGGAAATTTTGAATAAATCTTGAATGAAATACGCAAATATCTTTTAGGTTTAATTGCAGGGTTAATTGTTTTACCCCTGTTGATTTTACTTGAAATAAGGATATTGCAAGATACCAAACAGCAAATCTGGGATGCCTATTACCAAACCTCAGATATTGTTATTCAGAAAGAAAAAAGGTTTGAAGAAATTTCAAACAAAGCTTTAGCTGATTCTTTGAATTTAAGAAAGGAATGGACTGATTTGGTTGATATGGCCAATTCAGAAAATGCTTCCTTGTTTTTGTTTCGCAACGATAGTTTGGTTTTTTGGAGTAGGAATGAATCAGATGGAAAAAGGTACTTGAGAGCTTTGGATTCTGGTTTACATTTCCTCAATGTAAAGAATGGTTCTTATTTATCGTTCTATAAAAAGAAGGGGAATCACCAAGCTGTTTTATTGTATTCTGTCAAAACCAATTACAATTACCAAAATCAGTATATCGTCAATCATTTCAATGATGAGTTGGCTTTTTTAGGTTCAGCATTATTAAGTCCATCTCGACTCAAAGACTTTGAAGATGTAACGGATAGCAAAGGTAAATACCTCTTTTCAATTCAGATTTTTGGTGCAGGAAAAGTAACTCCCTTCTGGTTAAAACTACTGATTACTTTAATAATCCTTTTTTGCGCCTGGTGTTTTCATGTCATCATTCAATATTATGCTGAAAAGAAATTAATTCTATCAACACTCATATTTTTCATCCTGACTCTTTCTGCAAGATGGGTATTTCTGCAGTTAAAGATTCCTGTATTCATTTATTCTTTACAATTATTCAGTCCTGATGTATATGCCTCTTCTAAAGTAAATCCATCATTAGGTGATTTCATGAGTTTGGTATTTATCTTTCTGTGGTATTTTTATTTAATCAGGAATACCAGTCTCATCAATCCGCAGTCAAAAGTCAAACAAATCATTCATTTGGCTTTTGTATCCTGGCTTACCATAACTATTGCAGATGGCGCATTTGATGCCATTAAGAGCTTGGTTTTCGATTCACAAATATCTTTTGATATCAATAATATTTATGCGCTAGATAGTTTTACTTTTTTGGGTTTGCTATTGGCTGTAATGATTTTGTTATTGGCGTATCAGCTGAGTTTACGTTTGTTTAAATTGTTGCTGAAAGATGGACTTAGTATTCCTGAAAAACTGATTATTCTGGGTTCCGTCTTTTATTTTTTACATCCATTTTTAGTCAGGTATTTGTATGAACGAGGTTTGTATTTTCCTATAGGAAGTTCAAGTCTGATATTTACTTTTTTAGCATTCAGAGCCATTGTTGTTGAACGGGTGAATCGCCTACAACAATACCTAATTATGGTGCTTGTTTTATCTGTATTCACCTCCTTCTTTATTTATTATTGGAGCTTTAAAAAGGAGCAGGATAACAGGATTTTGTTTGCAGGAAAACTCACTGCTCAAAACGATATCAATACCGAGTTGTTTTTGAAAACTGCTGAAAGAAGATTAAGGGAAGACCGCTATTTCAAAGGCTATTTCAATAATCCCATTTCACTGAATTCTGATTTAGTTAAACAATTACGTCCACTTTATTTCAATGGTTATCTAAGTAAATATGATGTAACCATTTATGATTTTGATTCAAGTGGCAATCATTATAGAAGCAGAAATGCCTATACATACCGTCAATTAAATTATGCATGGAATGACCTTTCCACGCCAACCATGAATGCCAATTTTAGGTACTTAGGTAATAATTCATTTGTGAAGGGTTATTTGAGTAAGTTTCCTATCATCAAATCTGGTCATCTACAAGGAACCATCTTCATTCATCTTGAACCAAAACTAATTCAGGATGAAAACAGATTTGAAGAATTGTTAATCGAGGGTTACCGCAATCAGTCTGTTAAAAGGCGCAGTGATTACTCATATGCTATTTACAGAGAACGACAATTGATGAGTCAGAGTGGTCCTTATGCTTACCGCACTGCTTATACATTTCTTGAGCCTGAAAATGGTCCTCATCATTTTGTGGAAGAAGATGGACAAGATCACCTGATTTTAAAAGAGAGTAATAATTTGGCTATAGTGGTTACAAAGCCCGCTGCTCCTTGGTATGAGCCTTTTGGTTTGTTCTCATTGTCTTTCACTTTTTTTACCATTGTATTGATTATTTCTATCAGCTTGTTTGCTTTGTTTAATAACAATTGGGTAAACAAATCGAAGTTCTTAGAGAAGTTGATGGTCTTCCAATATCTAAAATCATTGATAGGTAAATTACTGTTTTTTGATGAAGCCGACTTGAGTTTATTAAGAACCAGAATTCAATTAGGAATTATATTAATTGTTTTTGTTACCCTGGCTTCAACTGCTTATTTTACTATTGATTTGGTAAAAGGACAAAACGATGCCAAACAAAGTGAGAAATTATTGAAGAAAATTCGGAGTGTGGCTGCGGCTATAGAAACCGAAGCTCAGTATGGTAATCTTCAAGTCAGGAAGCCAGAAGAGATTGGCTCTTTCCTCAATCAGATTGCTGATTTTTATGAAACGGAAATTACCTTATACAATCCAAGAGGTGAGGTCCTGTCATCCACCATCAGGAAATTATATGATGATGCGGTGATGGCACCCATGATCAATTCCGAAGCTTTTTATCATTTGAATTTATTAAAGGAATCTCAGTTCATTCAAAGTGAAAGGATTTCTACTTTTTCTTATACCGCTTCATATGTGCCTCTGCACAGTAAAAACAGAGAATTAATAGGCTATGTGCAATTGCCATATTTTAATCGCTATGCCGATTTGTATGCAGAAATTTCATCCATTGTCGTTGGGTTTATAAATCTCTATGCTTTGTTGTTTATTATCATTGGTGTTTTGGCTTGGATTTATTCAAGAAATATTTCTTTCCCTTTGGTGATGATCCAAAAACAAATGGCTGAAACGGCTATTGGAAAAAAGAATGAACCCATTCAATGGAGCAGAAGAGATGAAATTGGGGAATTGGTAATTCAATACAATAAAATGATTGATGAATTGGAGGAGAGTGCACAGAAATTAGCGAGAAGTGAAAGGGAAGGTGCTTGGAGAGATATTGCACGTCAGATTGCGCATGAAATTAAAAATCCTCTTACTCCAATGAAATTGAGTATTCAACATTTGGAAAGAGCTTGGAATGATCAAAGTCCCAAACTGCCTGAAACATTTAAAAGGGTTACACAAACACTCATTACTCAAATTGATTCATTAAGTGAGTTGGCAACAGGTTTTAGTAGTTTTGCTAAGATGCCAGCCCCTGCTTATGAAACCATTGATGTAAAGGAATTAATTGCTCAAGTAGTCTTATTACAAGAGCAGAATTTTGATGGTAAAATTGAGATGGAGGTGGAGGAGGATTTATTCCTTGAATTTGATAAAGGTTATTTGAATCGTAGTTTAGTTAACTTGGTAAAGAACGCCATTCAAGCCATTCCAGAAGATGTAGAAGGCTGGGTTAAGGTGAGTGCTTACCGACATGAGGAGAATATCATTCTTCATGTTGAAGACAATGGCTCTGGTATTACACAGGAACAAAAGGAGAAAATATTTACGCCTTATTTCAGTACCAAAGTAATAGGTATGGGATTGGGTTTGCCTATTGTTAAGAGTATGATAGAAAGTGGAGGAGGTACAATCGACTTTGATAGTGAACCGGGAAAGGGAACCAAGTTTACCATTGTATTGCCATCTTCTCACTCTGCATGAGATTCGTTTTTATCTTCATATTCGCAATGCTGATTGGATGCCCATTTCAACTATTGGCACAAAAGAATCAGGGAAAGGTGAACCGTATTTTATTGATTTCATCAGATAGTTTTTTACTCGATTCTTCTTTCATATTAAAAGGCTCTGTTCATATAGAGAATTACCAAGAAGGAAAAGATTTTAGAATCAACTATTTTCATCATGCTTTTATCAATATCAAGATGCCTGTTCAGCAATTGGTAGAGATTCAATACACGGTTAGTAATTACGATTTTTCAAAGCCTGTTTTTAAACGTGATATCTCCTTAATTCAACCCGAGTTAAGGGCAGATAGAAACCCGTTTGCTGTTCAAGGTATAGAACCAGAATACAAATTGTTTACTGGCACAGAGGGTTTACAAAGCACCGGAAGTATCATGCGTGGTCTTTCTATTGGTAACAATTCGAATTCAATTGTTAATTCAAATTTGAATCTCCAATTAGCTGGTAAAATCAATAACGATGTAGAGATACTCGCTGCCATTAGTGATGAAAACAATCCGATTCAACCTGAAGGTAATACCCAGGATTTGCAAGATTTTGATCAGGTATATGTGCAGTTTTCAAAAAACAAAAACAAACTCATTGTAGGTGATTTTTTAATGAACAGACCTCAGAACTCTTACTTCATGAATTACTATAAAAAGTCGAGGGGACTGCATGCTTCATCTGAATTGAAATTGAAAAACGGAATGCTTCTTCAAAACCAAATTGAAGCTGCATTATCTAGAGGAAGGTTTGTAAGAAATACCTTTAATGGAACAGAAGGAAACCAAGGTCCCTATCGTTTAAGTGGAGCCAATGGTGAATTGTTTATCATCATTATATCGGGTACAGAATCGGTTTACTTGGATGGAGAAAAATTGAACAGAGGAGAACAAAATGATTATGTGATAGATTACAATTCTGGTGAGATTACTTTTATGCCGAAAAGATTGATTTCTTCTTTCTCAAGGATAGTAGTTGAGTTCCAGTATTCAGATAGAAATTATGCAAGAACGGTGCTCACTGCTGCACATGCAAATAAGGTGAAGAACTCTACTTATTACTTACAGTTTTATTCGGAACAAGACAATAAAAATCAACCCTTTCAACAAAGTTTAACTGATAGTAATAAATTGGTTTTAGCAGAGGTTGGAAATGAAACTGAACAAGCTGTTATTTCAGGTGCCACTTTACAAACAGCTTTTCAATCTGGTAAAATATTATATCGTTTAGTTGATACCCTGAATGCCTATCGGGTATATGTTTATTCGCCAGTTCCAAGTTCCGATTCCAATTATTATGAATGTAAGTTTTCGTATGTAGGAGCAGGGAATGGAAATTATATTCAAAGTGCTTCCGCTGCCAATGGAAGAGTATTTAAATGGGTGGAACCTATCAATGGGATTGCACAAGGTGATTTTGAACCGGTCATTAAATTGATAGCGCCCAATAAAAGGCAAATGTTAGGTTTTGGTTATATCTACGATAACAATAAAAACAAGTACTTACAACTAGAATGGGCTGCTTCGAATGATGATAAAAACACTTTCTCTGATAAAGGCAATTCAGATAATTTAGGCATGGCATTTCGATTGAATGGAAAGCGTTCTTCAAATAATCAAAGCAGCCAATTACAAATCACGCAATCGGTTTTTTATGAATTCACTTCACTAAGATTTAAGCCTGTAGAAAGGTATAGGACAGTTGAGTTTGATAGAACCTGGCAAAGACAAATCAATAACCAAGCCCAAAATTCAAATGCATTTGCAGAACATATTGCACAATACCAATTTGATTTGAGTAGAAAAAACACAGATAAATTAAGCTATAAGTTTGCTTATTATAACAAAGGCTTTTCATTGTTAAGTGGCTTTCAAAATCAATTTGCCTTGCAATTCAAATGGCTTGGTTTTACAGTCAATTCAGACTTAGAATGGCTCACTGCTAAACAGCAAGGTTTACTTGGGTTTCAGGCTTTTCAAAATGAGGTGAAGAACCAGAATTATCAAATCGCAAGGTCCATTCGTGCTATTCGTGCAGGTATTAAATTCAAAACAGAATCTTCCTTGTTTAAAGGTGCTGCTGATACTTTGTTAGCAAACAGTTTTCAATACATCAATGCTGGTGCTTTTTTAGAAAATACAGATAGTCTTCAATTCAAATGGAATGTCAAAGCTGATAGAAGAGTAGATGCTTTGCCCTTTGGGAAGTCGATGGCCGATTTTAGTGTGGCCGATGAATTCAAAGGCTCACTAAGTTACAATGCCAAAAACTTCAACCGTTGGCGTTTCGATTTATCGTATAGGAATTTTAGTGTTTTAAAGAACTCCAGTTTGATTCAACCAGAAGAAACATTTTTAGGTAGGATTGAATATGATTATGGATTTCTCAATAGGAAAATTACAGCCAATACTTACCTGCAAACGGGCTCTGGCTCTGAATTGAGAAGAGACTTCCAATACTTAGAAGTGCCCATTGGTCAAGGTGTTTATGTATGGAAGGATTTTAATTCAGATGGCGTTCAACAGCTTAATGAGTTTGTGCCTGCAGCCATGGCCGATAAGTACTTGGCCAATTATATCAAAGTATTTCTTCCTAGTAGTTCTTTGATTGGTACATTCAGTAATCAGTTTAACCAAACACTTCAATTGAGTACATTCAATTTCAGTAGAAACAAATCATCATGGAATTCATTTTTGAATAAGTGGAGCAATCAAACAGGCTTTAGGTATGAACAAAAGAAATTAAACAATGGAAATGATTTACTCAGCAGGATATGGCCTGTTTCTGTGAATGATACTGGCTTAATCAGTATGAACAGTAGTTTAAGAAATACTTTGTTCTTCAATAGAAGTAATGCGGTTTTTGGTGCTGATTATACATACCAAACCAATCAAGGTAAAATACTTCAAACCAATGGGGCAGAAAGCAGAAGCAAAACGGAACACAGTTTTAATTTCAGATGGAATTTTTCAGCGGCTTGGTCTATTCAAAATACTTACAATACAGGGAATAAAAAATACTATTCTGCATTCTTCACAGATAACTCTTACAACTTTTATTACCAAGAAATAAAACCCAAATTACAATACCAATACAAACAATATTTTAGGATGGGTATCAACTATTCTTATTTCGAAGCCGTGAATCAATATGAACTCAATAATGAACAAGCAAGGGTTCAGGAATTGGGTACAGAATTGAGGTTTTCTTTAAGTAAACTGGGTGCCATTCAAGTGAAATATAGTTTTTATCAAATAGACTTTACAGGAAATGCTTCGGGTAATTTGGCTTATGAAATGTTACAAGGATTGAGCAATGGAAACAACCAGTTGTGGAATATCAATTTGCAACAAAGGTTGGGTTCTAATCTTCAGATTAATTTTAATTATGATGGCAGAATCAGCGGTAATTTAAATACCATTCATATTGGCAGAATGGAGGCTCGGTATTTGTTTTAGTTTTTCGATTTACGCACTTAATCATCCAATTCAATTGCCAAATATTGTGTCAGGGATTTCTTAAAAATTTTCATAAAACTTTTTTTTAAGTAATTTTTAGGTTTACTTGTAAGCTAATTATTAGTTGCTGTAAATCAGTTGCATGAGAATAAAATTACTTCTTTTGTTTTTGCTTCTTCAGTTTCAAAGTTTTGCTCAGTCCACCTATACGTGGATTGGGGCTAACTATGCCGATTTTGGAACTGCAACTAATTGGAGTCCTTCTAGAGATACTGCTCGGGTAACAGATATCTTACATTTTCGACAAAATATTGGTGCTGATACTTTACTAATAAGCAATTATGGTTGGGGAGTCAATTCACAAAGTAATGCTGGTCAAATGTGGGTAGAGTCTGGAAAGAACATTGTGTTTGTTGGACAAACTTTTCCTAACCAATTGTATGGTTCCTTATTGAGTTTATATGGTGGGATGGGCCCAGTTTTACAAGTAGATTCAAATGCACATTTCGGATTGTTTACGCCCGAAATTTCTTTTGCCACTTTCAATCCAAGAACCATAGATATCAATCCTACCAATAAGTCTGAAGTTATTATTGAAGGTAGAGTGAGCATCCGTTCAACATCTGCAATTTCTCCAGGAAATATCTATTTCAAAAATTCAGATATTAGTTTAATAGGTAGTTTAGATTTATTATCAACTACACAATTTACCAATGGTAATTTCCAAGGTGTGTTCATTGCTAACCAACCAGGTTATGTTTATTTTGGTAATCCAAATTATAATTCAAAGTTGAGGGTATATGGTCAGTTGAATTATATAGGTGGAGGCGATCAATTTGTGAATGCTTGTGATTCTTGCATTGAATACATGAATGGCTCTAAAGTGAATGTGAATTATACAGGAATCTACAGCCGTAATAATTTTACTGGTCATTATTTTGAAGGTTCTGAAATCAATATTTTATCCTTGCCTTCCAATCAAAGTCACGTGATTCAATTCCCGGATAGTGTATATGATGTGCGTATCAATTATAACAATCTGAATGCGCCACTACAGATTACTTCTGCTTCTACTCAGTACAATTATTTAAGAAGAGATGTATTGATAAAAGGCAATATAAGAATCCAACAAACTGGAAATGCTTTTGTACAGTTTAACCAAGATGATCAGTATGATGCCTATATTCAAGGTAATTTATACTTAGATGGAGGAAAGTTAAGAATAGCCAATCAGGGTTTAAGTTACCAGTCAACACGTTCTAGAGTTTTGTTGAATGGTAATTACTATCAGTCTGCGGGCGAATTGTTTTTTAATGGACTTGCTCAACGATTCGCAGTGTTTTCTGTAAATGGACAATTCTTCAGCAATGGAGGATTCATTAAAAATACCGGTTCTTCAATTCAATCACGAATCGAATTCAATGGAACCAATACCCAAAATATTCAGTTCTTTAATCAGGTAGATGATTCACTTCAGTTTGTATTCAACAACAATTCTGGTTATGTCTTATTGAACAATTTAAACATAGGCGAAAATTCCTTGTTAGAAATCAGTGCAGGAAGTTTTTCTGGTAATGGAAGAGTTGATTATAATGGGATGTCTGCTT
>JBMLPO010000286.1:4784-9065 GCA_049242065.1 Bacteroidia bacterium | reverse complement strand
ATTATTGCCTCTTCTATTTTAGGCATTCAGTCAGATGAATTCGTAAAAATGTTTACAGTTGCTATTCAGTTTGGAGCCATCTTGTCTGTGATAGTTTTATACTGGAAGCGATTTTTTCAGAGTTTAGATTTCTATTTCAAGTTGGCAGTTGCATTTATACCTGCAGCTGTTCTTGGCTTTTTATTAAATGATTTTATCGACTCTCTATTAGAGAATGTTATTGTTGTAGCCATCTCACTTTTATTAGGGGGAATCTTATTGTTGTTTATAGATATGTGGTTGGATAATTAAAAAAATAACGACGATGAAATGACTTGGAAAAAGGCATTAACCATTGGTTTTTTTCAGGTTATTGCCATGATACCGGGTGTGTCGCGTTCAGCTGCAACCATTATTGGAGGCTTATCTCAGAAACTAACACGTAAAGCTGCTGCAGAATTTTCTTTCTTTCTTGCTGTACCAACCATGTTTGCTGCAACAGCATATAAGATGTTGAAATACCATAAAGAATTTGGATTCAATGCTGATAATATTCCAGTTTTGATGATTGGAAATTTAGTGGCATTTGTTGTTGCATTAATTGCCATCAAAGGATTCATCTCGTTCTTAACCAAAAACGGATTTAAAGTTTTTGGATGGTATAGAATTATTGTTGGAAGCATCATCTTAGCCTTGTACTTTGCTGGCTACGAAATGCAAATTTTATAAGATGCCAATTGATTTAGAGAATGGTTCTGTTATCTTAGTCAACAAACCATTAACCTGGACTTCATTTGATGTAACAAACAAAATCAAACGCATCATCATCCATAAACTACATCGTGATTTAGGGCCAGTAGAAGGGAAGAAGAAGAAGATAAAGGTTGGCCATGCAGGTACATTAGATCCTTTAGCTACGGGTTTGCTCATAGTTTGTATTGGTAAAGAAACCAAAAATATAGACTCTTATATGGGGATGGTAAAGGAATATACTGGCCACATCTATATGGGAGTAAGCAGACCAAGTTTCGACAAAGAGACAGAGATCAATGCGGAGTTTCAAATGCCTCCAATGAGTTTGGAAGAGATTCAATTAGCCGCAAGAACATTTGAAGGAGAACAGTTTCAAATTCCGCCACAATATTCTGCTATCAAAGTAAATGGACAAAGAGCCTATAACTCCGCAAGAAAAGGTGAAGAAATGAAAATGGAACCTAGAAGGATCTTTATTGAACAATTTGAAATTACTCAAAATAATTGGCCTATTGTTGAATTTAAAGTGGTGTGCAGTAAGGGGACCTATATTCGTTCATTGGCACATGATTTAGGGAAATTACTTGGAGGAGGAGCTTACTTAGAAAGTTTATGTAGAACTGCTATCGGTCATTTCAGACTAGAGAATGCGATGAGTATTGAAGACATTCAAGCTGAATTAGGAGAATAGTGATTGATGATATGAAAATTTCTTTTAGCTGGTTTTCAGTATTGAAAAGAAAAAAATAAAAAATATTTGTAGAGATATTTGATAAAGTGAAAATAGTCCCTACTTTTGCACCCACGTTACCGGTTAGCAATAACAAAAAGTAACATGATTCCGTAGCTCAGCTGGT
This sequence comes from Bacteroidia bacterium, assembly GCA_049242065.1. GTDB lineage: Bacteria > Bacteroidota > Bacteroidia > UKL13-3 > UKL13-3 > CAISCU01. Next base: position 7,476 of record JBMLPO010000286.1, on the reverse strand, counting down.
AGAGCATTACACTTTTAATGTAGGGGTCCTGGGTTCGAGTCCCAGCGGGATCACAAAGGCGCAACAAGCGCGTTTTTTTATGCCCTAAACTTTAACAAGTAAAAGGGACCAAGGGATCAATTATAAAACCTGTGGAATAATTATCTAAGCAAATAATTTAGATAGTTTAAAAAGGAAGAAGTTGGTATCTCTATGGACAAAGCTTGAGAGTTGTGGAGCCTCTCATAATTGAATCTCAACGGCTTCATATTAATGAATAATAGGAGAGATGGTAATAGAAAATGTCCAGATTTGATTTGGGCCGTTGGTGATGCTGTAATTATTTAGATTGCCTAATTTGTCCATCTCTATACTGGCAGGATCTAAAATTCTAGAAGGATTGATTTGATTGTTTGTGACTGCAAATTCAAACCAATCATATCTAAAACCAAAGCCAAGCGATTGGTAAAATTCAGAATTACTTACTAAGGTTTTTACATGTCTATCATCCCAAAAATAAGAATCATGGCCTTCTGATGGATGGAGTTTGTAAATATATTTACCAGAAAAATTAATTACTCCAATAGAGCCTACTGCAAAAAGTCGGAATTTTTCGCCCACTGAAACTTTTAGGTATGGACCAAAGGCATTTGCATTACTAACTGTTTTGTAGATATAATCATCAACCCTTTTTCTTTCTTTTCCCAACCAAAAATTATCATAATTAATTCCGATATAAGATTGAAATCCTTTGCTATCAATAATTGCCTTACCTAAGTAAATGCCCATTCCTTGGAAATTATTCTTAAAGGTTGAGGAGCCTAATGATTGGTTATAATGATGGGTGAATTTAAAACCAATTTCTCCAGAAGTTTGACTGTCTTTTTTTTTATTGACCTGCTTTTGTTTTGCATGAATATCCAGACAAAAAAACAAAAGAAGTATACAGGTTAAGCTAGTTTTCATAAAGATAAAAAACCAATAATAATGCCAAATTTAATTTTAATTATGAAAGGCTTTTTTGTATATTTATTTTATCTAATAAATGAAAAACTAAATCAAGCTAAAGGAAATAAAACTATTCTAAAACGCAGTACATCCCATAAATAACCATACTTGCACCAATGCTTGTTGGTGTGTACAAAAAGAAATGATAAAGTGGGTGAGCAGATGGCATTACCATTGAAACAATGCATCCTCCAAATAAAATAATAGAGCCCATTCCTATCAAAGAAAAGCCTTTAGCTGTACGTTGTTTTCTGTTATCAGCATTTCCTTGGCTCATGTCGAGCTCGTTAGAAACTGATTGGTTTTCCTGTTCTTGCATTTGGTATATTTGGTTTGGTTTTGAATCCAAGATAAATTCTTAAATGAATATAGCAAATAGTTTTTTATACTAATTGCCTGAAAACCTATCTAATGAGTGTTTGTTCGACCGAATTTGTTTAGATTTTATCATACATTCGCTTAAATCTAATCCCATGAAATTTTACAATTTTATTTTTAGCATTTCATTTTTGTTGCAGCTTGTTTCTTGTAAAAATGATTCACCGGAAAAAGTTGTGGATGATTTTTATAAAAAGCAGATTCTTCAATATGATTTCAGAAAAGCCGATAGCTCGCTTTTAAGTTCTGAAATTAATCAAATGATAGTATCTGTTATTAAGAAGGAAAACAACTCAGCAGAGCAGCTCAAATTGCTTGGTTCAAGTGATAAGCCTGAGCTGATTGAGGGTGATTTATTTTCATCTAATTATGAAGGAGCACAATCTTATAAAATCATATCAACAGAGAAAAATCAAAATCAAGCGAAGTTGAACGTTGAATTTACCTATCAGAATAATAAATGGGTTGATGAGATTTCACTCAAATTAGAAAACAACCGATGGCTTATAGCAGATGTTAAATATGGTCAGAGTTATTTGCAAGGTACTTTATTGAATAGCATGCAAGAGTTTATAGCGGGTTCTGAGAAGAAGGTAGGGGCAGATAAAGATGAACATGGATGCATAGGTTCTGCAGGATATGTTTGGAGTGAATTAAAACAAAATTGTATCAGGTCGTTTGAGTTACCCATTCAATTGTTGAATCCAGAACAAACAATGAGCGCTGGACTTCTTTTCTCAGATGACTTATCAAAAGCAGAACTATTTTTACCCGATGGAAAAATAAGCTTGATAAAAATTGATTCAAATAAATACAAGTTTTTGGTAGACAGAAAAACGGTTGGCGTTTTGAATAGGAACAAAGATAAATGGGAGTTTTTTATAGTTGGCTCAGAAGAGGTTTATAAACAAAAATAAAACCAATGGATTTTAAACTTTCAGTTCTAGAAAACGATTTGGTGCAATTATTTCCACTCGTAGAAAGTGATTTTGATGCATTGTATCAAGTTGCTTCCGATCCAATGATTTGGGAACAACATCCACAAAAAAATAGATATGAGGAATCTGTTTTTAGGTTGTTTTTTGATGAAGCTATTACGCATCAACTGGCTTATAAAATTATTGATAAAAATAGTGGAGAGCTTATTGGCTCTAGTAGGTATTATAATTGCGACTTTTCTCAAAAGAGCATTGCAATTGGTTACACTTTTATCGCAAGAAAATTTTGGGGTACACCTTATAATGCAAGTATTAAATCCTTGATGATTCAGTTTGCTTTTACTAATTTTGATTTGATTTACTTTCATGTAGACCAAAACAATTTTAGG
>JBMLPO010000286.1:0-4774 GCA_049242065.1 Bacteroidia bacterium | reverse complement strand
GGGCTGTAGAAAAATTAGGTGCAATTAAATTAGGAACCAAACCTAGGGAATTAAACAACCAAATTCCAGGTACAAATTTTGAATATCTTATAAAGAAAGAATTATTTTAACTTCAAGGATAAACTAATTCTTTTTCTCATTAAATCGACCTCAATAATTTTTACTTGAACTTGTTGTTGCAGTTTTACAATCTCTGCAGGATCCTTGATAAAACGATCTGCCATTTGAGATATATGAACCATGCCATCTTGTTTCACTCCAATATCAACAAAGCAGCCAAACTTGGTAATATTGGTTACAATGCCGGGTACAATCATTCCTATTTCTAGGTCCTCTGGTTTGCGGATATTGGCAAATTCAAATTCTTCTAATTGTTCTCTTGGGTCTCTTCCTGGTTTTGCTAATTCTTCAATGATATCATTGATGCTAGGTAAGCCAAATTCTTCACCAATGTATTTATTTCTTTGAATGGATTTTCTTTTTAATTCTTCATGAATTAAGTCCTCAATTTTACAATTCAAATCTTTGGCCATTTGTTCTACCAATCCATAAGCTTCAGGATGAACTGCTGTATTGTCGAGCACATGTTTTGATTCTGGAATTCTTAAAAAGCCTGCGCATTGCTCAAATGCTTTATCTCCCAATCTTGCCACTTTTTTTAATTCATTCCGACTTTTAAACCCACCTTTTTCATTTCTATAGTTGATGATATTTTGTGCAAGTTGCGGACCAATTCCAGAAACGTAGGTGAGTAAACTTTTGCTAGCTGTATTTACATGCACACCCACTTTATTTACACAATTCAACACAACCTGGTTCAAGCTTTCTTTTAATTGATTTTGATTTACATCATGTTGATATTGTCCAACACCAATTGATTTTGGGTCTATCTTAACCAATTCAGCTAATGGATCAGCTAATCGTCTGCCAATAGAAATTGCACCTCTTACTGTTAAATCTAAATCAGGGAATTCCTCTCTTGCAATTTCAGATGCAGAATAGATTGAGGCGCCGCTTTCATTAACAAGAAATATTTGAATGGGCTTATCAAATCTAATACTTCTGATAAGTGATTCTGTTTCTCTACCTGCTGTTCCATTTCCAATTCCAATTGCTTCTATATGGTATTTTGCTACCAAATTTTGTATGGTTTGAATAGACCCCATTTGGTCGTTTTTAGGTTCAAATGGATAAATAACAGTATGATTCAGCAAGCTACCTTCTTCATTTAAACAAGCCACTTTACAACCTGTTCTAATACCAGGGTCGATGGCAAGAATTCTCTTTCTTCCTAATGGAGACGACAATAACAACTGCTTTAGATTTTCTGCAAACACTTCAATCGCTTCTTTATCAGCTTTCAATTTTGCATTCGCTCTGGTTTCATTTTCAATTGAAGGAGCTAATAATCTTTTATAAGAATCTTCTAAAGCCAGCCTAATTTGCTTGCTCGATTCCGTATTTCTTTTAATGAAGAATCTATCTAGTTTATCCAAACAAATTTCTTCATTGGGTTCTATGCTGATTTTTAAAAATCCTTCAGCTTCACCTCTAAACATAGCAAGAACTCTATGAGAAGGCGCATAGTTCAACTTTTCGTTATAGTCGAAATAATCTTTATAGGCTGATGCTTCTGCTTCTTTTTTCTTTACCAGTTTAGAATAAATGATAGCATAATTTTTAAATTGATTTCTTATGATTTCACGTGCTTCTAAGTTTTCATTGATGAGTTCTGCAATGATGTCTCTAGCGCCCTCTAATGCAGATTCTATGTCGGGAACTGTATCATTTATAAATTTAGTAGCATAACTGTCCAAGTCGTTATGTTGTTCTTTTAATATCCATTCAGCAAGTGGCTCTAAACCTTTCTCTCTGGCAATAACAGCCTTGGTTTTCCTTTTGGTTTTATAGGGCAAATACAAATCCTCCAAAATTTGTTCATCCATACAAGAGCTGATTTTTGCTTTGAGTTCTGGACTTAATTTTCCTTGTTCTTCAATGGTTTGAAGGATATATTTTTTGCGACTTTCTAATTCTTCAAATTGTTTCAAAGCTTTTTGAAGTTTCTCTAAAACAACTTCATCTAAACCACCGGTTTTTTCTTTTCTGTAACGCGCCACAAAAGGAATTGTAGCTCCTTCATTAAAAAGAGATTGAACAGATAAAATTTGGTTTTCAGAAACAGCAACTTGAGATTGAATATATCGAATAAGCATAAGCAATAATACATGCAATCCATTTAAAATTGAACTTAGAAACTTGTAAAATCACTAATTCAATCTATTTGAGTTAGATTAGTTTTTCACGTATGATTGATGCTGCTATATGCTTAAAAGTTATAAAACAATCTGTTCTTAACTTGTGTTCATTTTTATTACATTCGTTAAATCACTCTATCAAATTGTTTTTTCAACTCATCCATCAAATCGATTCTAGTAATAAAAGTCTTGATAAAATAGAGGCTTTGTATCAGTTTTTTTTACATGCTGATGAGTCTGAGATTTTACCTGTTATAGGTTTATTTTTTGGTAAAAGGCCCAAACGAATTGCAAAAACAAATGAGCTGAGATCTTGGGCTATAGAAAAAGCAGGAATCAGTGATTGGTTGTTTGAGGAGTGTTATGCGGTGGCTGGCGATTTATCAGAAACCATTAGCAAATTATTACCAGAAACCAATCCAGGTAAATCCTATTCCATTCGATTATTGATGATGGAAATGAATGCATTATCTCATCAAGAAGAACAACTTAGAAAGAAATACTTGTTTGATATATGGGATTCATTAAGTAAAGAAGATCGTTTTGTATTTAATAAATTAAGCTCAGGTGGATTCAGAATAGGTGTATCTGAAAACCTAGTAGTAAAGGCCTTGGCAAAGCGCTACTCATTAGAAGAAAGTGTTATTAGTCATCGCCTAATGGGTAACTGGGATCCTTTAAAACATAGTATTCAAGATTTACTTTTTTCAGATTCTACCAATGCCGACATATCAAAACCTTATCCATTTTTTTTGGCATCAAGCATTGGAGAAGAATTAAATACATTTCAGTTGAATGATTGGATTGCAGAATACAAATGGGATGGGATTCGGGTTCAATTGATCAAAAGATCCAATTCATGGTTTTTATGGAGCAGGGGTGAAGAGCTCATCAATCATAGTTTTCCTGAGATAGAAATACTTTGTAATGCATTGCCTACTGACTGTGTTATTGATGGAGAGTTATTAGCTATTGACACTGAAAATAAAATTCAGAATTTTAATACACTTCAAAAAAGATTGGGAAGGAAAAAGCCTAGTAAAAAAATATTACAAGATATACCTGTATGCATTTATGCTTACGACTTGCTTGAATGCGACAGTGTTGATTTGAGGCAGTTTGATTTAGAAAGTCGAAGATCAAAACTCCAAGAAATTGTACAAAAGACACGAACTAATTTATTGAAATTTTCAGACTCCATTTCATTTCAGAACTTAGATGAATTAAAAGAAAAAAGAGTTTTAGCCAGAGCAATAGGCAGTGAAGGATTGATGTTAAAAAGAAAAGAATCGGTTTATCAAACAGGAAGAAAAAAGGGCGATTGGTTCAAATGGAAACTAGATCCTTATACGGTTGATGCCGTGATGATTTATGCACAAGTGGGTCATGGTAGAAGAGCCAATTTATTCACCGATTATACTTTTGCATTGAAGAATGAAGAAGGAAAATTATTACCCATTGCAAAGGCGTATAGTGGTTTAAATGATGCTGAAATCAAAGAAGTAGATGCTTGGGTAAAAGCCAATACTATTGAAAAATTTGGACCTGTTCGAAGTGTAAAAGCAGAGTTGGTATTTGAAATTGGCTTTGAAGGAATTAGTTTGTCTGAGCGACATAAATCAGGAGTAGCAGTAAGGTTTCCTAGGATTATAAGATGGCGAAAAGATAAATTACCTAGTGAAATAAATGAATTAGAAGATTTACGAAAAATGATAGTTTAATGGAGATTATTTTTTAAGAATCTCATTCATCAAACTAACTTCTCTATCTAAAGAATAGGCTGAGGATTTTAACATTTCAATAATTTCAGGTCTATTATAATTTTCATCTTGTTTTTCAAGCAAATCTACTAAGCCAATTAAATTAGCAAGAGGGGCTCTTACTTTATGTGAATTAGCAAAGGAATAGGAGCGTATTTGTTTAATTTTCTCTTCTAGTTCTATGTTGGCCTGGCTTAATTTATACTCTGCATGAATTTTGTCGGTAATATCTCTTGCAAAAACCAATCTGCTATCTTTTCCATTAAAGTTTAAAGTAAAACTCATGATTTCCATAATGATGATCTCACCATTCTTTTTTTGGTGTTGCCATATTCCTAAATGATGTTCATCTTTTTGAATATCCGATAGAAATTTCACTAAGTTTAATTCTTCACCTTTAGCAATAATATCAGTTATTTTCATTGATAGCAGTTCCTCTTTGCTATATTGATATTTTTCAATTGCAGCAGTATTTACCGACAAAAACTGATGAGATTGGCTATCACAAATCCACATTGGATTTGGGTTAGCGGAAAAAATTAACTCATACTGATTGATTGATTCCGCTATTTTTTTGTAATAACCTGTTATGAGTAAAATAAGTAAAATTGAAGTTAAACCAATAAATGCAAATCCTTTTAAACTTTGCAGTTTACTCAATGTACGCGTATCGTCTGTTAAACTTTCTATGAATAAGTCACTAAAAAATATCCAGATAAGTCCAAATACAATGTAAATGAACACCACTTTTAAAGG
>JBMLPO010000285.1:6064-11641 GCA_049242065.1 Bacteroidia bacterium | reverse complement strand
TACAATTCACCTGTATTGGGAAGTCAGCACGCATCTATTACCAGCTTAAAAGAATTTGAAAGTGAGATTTCATCATGTAGAACATTTTGCTTTTTACATGAATTAGAATTGTTATACAACAATGGCTTGATTCAAGGTGGCGATTTAAACAATGCCATTGTAATTGTTGACAGAGTAATTGAGGACCACGAATTGGAGCACCTCGCAAAAATGTTCAATAAGCCAAAAGTTGAAGTAAAAAAAGAAGGCATATTAAACAATGTTGACCTCAGATTTCACAATGAACCAGCGCGTCATAAACTGCTTGATTTAATTGGTGATTTAGCCCTGATAGGAACCCCAATAAAAGCGCAAATTATGGCAGCCAGACCTGGTCATGCAGCAAATGTGGCTTTTGGTAAAAAAATCAAAGCGCTCATTAAAAAAACAAGAAGTGCAGTTAAAGTACCACGTTACGATCCAAACAAACCTGCCCTGTACAATGCCGATCAAATAGAAAAAATGTTACCACATAGGTATCCATTTTTAATGGTTGATAAAATTTTGGAAGTAGGACAAAACCATGTAATTGCCTTAAAAAACGTTACCATTAACGAACAATTCTTTCAAGGTCATTTCCCTGGAAATCCAGTTATGCCAGGCGTTTTAATTATTGAAGCTATGGCTCAATCGGGAGGAATTTTGGTATTATCAAAGGTAGAAGATCCAGAAAACTACAATACCTATTTCATGAAGATAGACAATGCCAAGTTCAAAGACAAAGTACTTCCTGGAGATACATTGGTATTTAGGTTGGATTTAATTGCCCCAATAAGACGAGGAGTTTGTGTGATGAAAGGATCTGCTTTTGTTGGCGACAAACTAGTAGCAGAAGCAGAGTTAATGGCACAAGTAGCTAAAAAGAATTAAAATGATACAATCCCTTTCATATATCGACCCTCAGGCTAAACTAGCAGATAATGTTGTTGTTGATCCATTTTCAACTATTCATAAAGATGTTGAAATTGGTGAAGGAACATGGATTGGGTCAAATGTTACGATTTATCCTGGTGCTCGAATCGGGAAAAATGTAAGAATATTTCCAGGTGCAGTCATTTCTGCTGTGCCACAAGATTTAAAATTTGATGGAGAAGACACCCATGTTTTTATAGGTGATAATACCACCATTAGAGAATGTGTTACCATCAATAGAGGAACAAAAGATAAGTTTAAAACTGAAGTTGGGAAAAACTGCCTGATTATGGCTTACACACATTTGGCACACGATTGCATTGTAGGAAACAATGTAATTATTGCCAACGGTGTTCAAGTTGCAGGGCACGTATTGATTCAAGACCATGCGAGAATAGGAGGTTTATCTGCCATTCATCAATTTGGTATTGTGGGCAGAAATGTAATGATTGAAGGGGGAAGTATGGTCAGTAAAGATGTGCCTCCTTTTATTAAAGCAGGAAGATATCCATTAACCTATGAAGGAGTGAATTCAGTTGGCTTGAGAAGATTTGGTTTTAGCAATGAGAAAATCAATGAGATTCAAAATATCTATAGAATACTTTTTGTTCACAACAGGAACTTAAGTAAAGCCTTAGATATTGTTGAAGCAGAACTAGAAGCTAGCGCAGAAAGAGACGAAATTTTAGCCTTTATTCGCAATTCAGAAAGAGGCGTTTTAAAAGGATTTAATAGTAAGTAAACCATGGAAATCAATTTAACCGATGTGGGGAAACGCTATAATCGGCAATGGATTTTCAAAGGCATTCATTATCAAATTAAGTCGAACTCAAGTTTGGCCTTGGTAGGAAATAATGGCAGTGGCAAAAGCACATTGCTTCAATTAATTTATAATTACCAAACCATCAGTAAAGGTAACATTCAATATCTTGTTGAAGGTAGATTGGTGGAAGACCAAAACTTATATAGCTATTTTTCATTTGTGGCTCCTTACTTAGATTTACCTGAGGAATTTACTTTAAATGAAATTTGGGATTTTAATTTCTCACTAAAAAAATTGAAACCGGGAATTCAAAAGTCTCAAATATTTGAACAATGCGGTTTGGCAGGAAATGAAAATAAATTCATCAAACATTTCTCCTCAGGTATGAAGCAAAGATTGAAATTAATCTTAGCCCTGTATGCCGAAACACCCGTTTTATTATTGGATGAACCTTGTTCTAATCTAGATAAAAATGGTATCATTTGGTATAGAAAAACCATGTTTGATATGTTAGGTACAAGAACCATTTTAGTAGCTAGTAATCAATTAGACGAATATGATTTTTGTGAAGGAAGAATTGAAATGCATGAATTCAAAAATTTCTAAATAAAAAAGCCCATTCAGATTTGAACGGGCTTTTTTATTGAATAGAAATGGACTATTTCAGCGTATAATTACTTTGATGAACCAAAGTGTTTTCGATATAAACTTCTACCAAATAAGTTCCGCTTTCCAAAATTCTTTCTTCATTTTCAAAAGCTAAACACAGATCTTGTTTTTCACCTCTATAATCAATTTTCTGCGAAGCCGTTGCATCAACAGTTTCACCATCTACAGTTTTTAAACTTGCTTTGGTGAAGCCCATTAGCACTTTACCATTTGGAGCAACTATTCTCAGGTAAATCATTTTATCGCCGGTGCCAGCAACTTTATTATCCATGATGGTGAAACAGGCTTCAAGCTTATTGGTGCGTTTGGCCAAAACACTTTCAACATATTTACCACTGCTGCGCTTTTTAAATGAATTAACTTTGATGTATTCTGCTTTTAGTTGAGAAGCAGTAGTTACCTTTTGTTCAAGTAAATTCTTTTGTTGATTTAAATCTGTAACCTGTGTATTTAGGTTTGAATTTTCTTCTTTGAGTGCTTTATTTTCAGCCATCAAACCATCAATTTTTTCAAGATACTCATCTCGCAATTTGCGCAGTTCTTCAAGTTCAGCTTTTAATTTCTTATTGAGTTTATTCAAGTCTTTTTCACCAGCAATTAGCTTTCTGATTTTATTTTCTTGCGCCTCAATTTTACCATTGGCATCATTCAACAAACTATCTAAATTACCAGCTATGCCTCTGTATTTTTCTAATTCAACAGAAATGCCCGCCAATTCTCTTTCTACTTCCACCCTTGCATTGATTAAACTATCAACTTGGGTGCCGTGTTCAATTACGGTTGTACTATGGTTTTTAAACTGATAGATATTAAAACCTACCGAACCAACCAGCAGTAATAATAAAAGTATGAGACTGCTGCGGTTTTGCTTTTGTTCTGCCATGATTTTATTTTTTTATAAATGTAATGATTAAACAACGAAAAAAATGATATTTAACTATTAAACAAATCTAATTCTTTTCAGACTGAAGCAATAAAAATCTATATTTTTGTTTGAAGAATAAAAAATGAAATACTTTTTAATTGCCGGTGAAGCCAGTGGCGATTTGCATGGTGCAAGAATCATGAAATCGATTTTACAGGAAGACAAATCAGCCGAATTCAGATTTTGGGGTGGAGATCAAATGAATGCCATTGCTCCCGGTTTGATAACTCATTATAAAGCCAATGCTATTATGGGCTTTGTTGAAGTAATCATGAGTTTGAAAAAAGTATTAAATAACCTTTCACACTGCAAAAGTGAAATCCTAAAGTTTCAGCCAGATGTTGTAATCTTTATTGATTACCCTGGTTTTAATTTAAGGATGGCTGAATTTTGTAAGAAGAACGGCTTCAAAACTGTTTATTTTATAGCACCTAAGGTATGGGCTTGGAAAGAAAACAGAGCTAAAAAACTTGAATTGTATATCGATTTACTTCTAATCATTTTTCCATTTGAAATTGATTATTTCAAAAAATGGAAAGTAAATACCAAATATATCGGAAATCCTTTATTGGATGAGGTAGATGAGTTCAAAGCTGCAAATCCATACAACAAAGGAAATGATAAGCCCATACTGGCTTTATTGCCGGGTTCTCGACGACAGGAAATAAAATTGATGTTACCAGTGATGTTAGATACTGCTTCTAAACTGCCTCAATTTAGGGTATTGATTTGCGGCGCTCCTGGCTTAGAATTTGACGATTACAAACCCTATCTGAAACAAAATGTGGATTTAGAATTTGGGAAAACTTATTCAATTTTAGCTCGTTCAGAGGCAGCTATTGTTTGCAGTGGCACAGCTAGCTTAGAGACAGCTTTATTAAATGTACCACAAGTTTGTGCCTATAAAGCCAATCCAATTTCTATTGCTATTGGTCGGTTATTGGTAAAAGCAAAATACATGTCACTGGTCAATTTAAATCTTGGCAGATTGGCTGTTCCTGAACTATTACAAGAAGTATTTACTGTAGAGCGAATTTTGTCTGAACTTGAAAATGTTTTACCAGGCGGAAAAGGACATGAAAAACTGCAAGAAGATTATGCAGAATTAAGAACCATATTTGGAGCACATGGAGCAGACAGAAGAGCTGCTCAAGAAATCATTCAATTAATTTCTTGATTCATTTGAATTCCACTTCAAGGAATTAATCAAATGTAACATATCGTGTTTGAGGAAATCTAATACAGGGGCAATAGAATCTTGGTTAGTTTTCACATTGAAATACAAAGAACCTCTCAAAAAGTGATGGGTGCTATCTGTTACAAAAAATTGAGCATTGGTTGCCGTACCTCCATCCAACTCATAAAAAATTCCAGATAATTGATCTTTAGAAATATAATTTTCTACAATTTCATCCGCTCTCATCACATGCTTATAAACCATTTCCCTAGAATCATTTATAACCTTAAACAAATCATCACGATTTTTAATAGGACGATAACTCAAATGTAAGGTAGCTTGAAATTTAGGATAATGTACATTATACCAGCATTCGTCGGCAGCAGGATATGGATCATTTTTCACAATGGCATAATCTGCTAGGTCAAATGAATAATTACAATCCTTTAAATTGTAACGTGTATAATTGGTTTGAGGAAATTCTATTCTTGGATAAGCTAGTGGCTTAGGAGTAAATTCTTCATTACCACAAGCAGAAAATAGTATCGCAATAAATAAAACCAAAACAGCTTTAATTTTCATTGGATTCGGATTGATTTTGTTTGATACTCACTTTAATTCTTTTAATTCTTCTTTTATCTACTGCTTCAATTTTGAAGGTATATTTTTCAAAAACAATTTCCTGCCCCAATCCTGGTATATCACCATTTAACTCAAGAATCATTCCTCCAAGTGTATCCGATTCTTTGCGTATTTCTTCAAACTCCTCTGCATCAATTTCCATATAACGACACACATCGTTGATCAACATTTTAGCTTCAAACACATAAGTATGATCGTTTAATTTGGAATAGATATGTTCATCCTCATCAAACTCATCGTGAATTTCACCAAAAACTTCTTCCAAAATATCTTCCATGGTTAATAAACCTGAAGTACCTCCAAACTCATCAACAACAATTGCCAAGTGCATTCTTTTGCTTTGAAACTCCTTGAGTAGGTCATCAATTTTCTTACTTTCTGGAACAAAAAAGGCAGGTCTTATTAAACTTTTCCAATCGAAATCTTCTTCATACAACAAGGGTAGAAGAT
>JBMLPO010000285.1:0-6054 GCA_049242065.1 Bacteroidia bacterium | reverse complement strand
TTTGGTAAATAAAACTCCTTTGATATGATCTAAATTATTCTGAAAAACAGGAACCCGAGAATAACCTGCATCAATAATGGTAACCATTAATTGTTTAAAACTGAGGGTTTCATCAACAGCCAAAATATCAGGCCTTTGGCGCATGATTTGTTTAACTGTGGTATTGCCAAAATTTACGATCCCTTTTAGAATACTTTTCTCTTGTTGAGGAGCATCTTTTTCAGAAGTAATATCAATTGCATGGGTTAATTCATCTACAGATAAAACATGCCCTCTTTTGGTTACTCTTTTATCAATAATAGCAGTTGTGCTTTCTAACAAAAAAACCAAAAGTTGAAAAATCTTATACATGTAGAACATAGGAACGGCAACAAAGCGAGTTACTTTTACATTGTTCTGAAATGCGTAGATTTTTGGAATAACTTCTCCTAATAATACCAACATAAAAGTAACAAAAACTACTTCTAATAAAAATCCAAATAAGGGATTGGACTCAAAATGAAATAGGATGGAAAACAAGCCGGTTGTTACCATTACTACCGCTATATTCACAAAAGTATTGGCAATTAATATGGTCCCCAATAACTTTTTAGGATTTCCATGAAGAAACTGAATAGCACGAGTAGCAGCAGTTTCATCCTCTGTTAACTCTTCTAGCTGTGCTTTAGTTAAAGAAAAAAAGGCGTTTTCTGATCCAGAAAAAACAGCTGATAAAAAAATGAGTAAAAAGATGGTGAAAAGGTTCAATAAAACAGGAACCAAATCACTTGCTCCTAAATCTGGGTTGAGTATTTGTAGAAATATAAGATTAAATTCAGACGGGGGTTCTTCCATGCATTATTGTTTGTGGTAAGGGAATTTCATTTAAAAACTCAAACTTACCTGAACTGCAAATGTAAAAAATTAGAACGGCAAGTCATCAACTGCTTCTTCTTTATTTTGAATTTCAGGTTTTACAGGGCTAGCCTGAGGCATCGGTGATGGCGAATTAGGCTGATTTTGTTCCGGACTCCTATTGGTTTGCATATCAGCAGATTCATTTTGTGGTCGATTAACACCTCCCAATAAGGTTAGAGTTAAAGCCCTAATTTTTTTCCCAACTCTATCAATTCCCTCTTTATCTTTATAATTTTCAGTTCTAATTTTACCTTCAATATAAACCTGTGTACCCTTTTTTAAATAGCCTTTTTGTTTGAGGTTATCTACGTTTTTAGCCATTTGATCCCACATTTCAATATTGTGCCATTCGGTTTCAGTTTTGCGTTCTCCGTTTCTATCGGTATAGGTTTCATTTGTTGCCAAGGTAAAACTGGCTACCACCTTATTGTTTTCAAGGTATCTAACACTTGGGTCCTGACCCAGATTTCCAATTAATAAAACTTTGTTCAAACTCATAATAAACCAATTAGCTATCCTGCAAAATAAGAGACTGTTGAAACTTTTCAAACATTCTTGAAGCTGGAAAACTTTTCAACATATCTAATTCCACCCAAAAACTATCTTGAAAGGGCATTATTTCTGCTTCTAAATCGATTTGAAAAAACTCAGCAAATAAGGTTCTGTGGGTTAATTGATGCTTTAAAGCAAATTTCCTTTGAACTTTTACCGTACTTGGAAAAAACTTCGAAAATTCATTCAAAATCAGTTCTGTTGTTAAAGGACTTTCCGATTCAAAACAGGGTAAATCGAATAAACCTTCCCAAATATCTCCGGTTCCTCTTTTTCTTAAAAGCAATTTTTGTTGGTACAATACATACATATAATACATATAGCGTTCTTTTACCTTTAACTTTTTCTCTTTAACAGGTAATGATTTTTGTGTTTTATGCTGATAAGCTAAACAAATGCTTTGAAGAGGGCAATTTTCGCAATCTGGATTCTGAGGTTTACAAACAAGAGCCCCTAGTTCCATCATCGCTTGGTTATGAGTGGAGGGGTCATGCGTATTCAGAAATTCATTAGCTAATGCAGAAAACAACTTTTTTCCATGATTAGAATTAATGGGTGTTGGCTCATTAAAAATTCGGGATAAAACCCTAAAAACATTTCCATCTAAAACAGCAACGGGCTCATGAAAAGCAAAACTTGCTATTGCTGCTGCAGTATACGGACCAATTCCTTTCAATTTTTGCAATTCGATGGAAGTTTGGGGAAAGTTTCCGTTATAGTTTTCTACCAACAATTGGGCAGTTTGGTGCATGTTTCTTGCACGACTATAATAACCTAAACCTTGCCAAAGTTTCAAAATTTGGTCTTGAGAAGCCGATGCTAGCTTATCCACACTTGGAAATTCTTCCACAAATTTTAAAAAATAATTGAGTCCCTGTTCTACGCGGGTTTGTTGTAAAATTACTTCAGACAACCAAATAAAATAAGGGTTTTGGGTTGAGCGCCAAGGCAATTCGCGTTTATTTTTGTGATACCAGATGAGTAAATTTTGCTGCGACATTTGTGGATTAAAAAATCGAAAATGAATAAAATTCAAAAAAAAACACATTTTAATGTTCTAATTTATACATTTGCAACCCCTTATAAGTTTGCTACCAAAAATTAAAGTGAAGAGTTAAACCAAAATTAAATACAAGTAACAATGACTAAAGCAGAAATTATCCAGGAGATTTCATTAAAAACAGGCGTAGAGAAAAACCAAGTACAAGAAGTTGTAGAATCGTTTTTCAAGGTGGTTCGTAACAACATGACAGAAGGACGCAATGTTTATTTCCGTGGATTTGGTTCTTTTATTATCAAAAGACGTGCAAAAAAGATTGCCAGAAATATCTCACAAAATACAGCAATGGTAATTGATGAGCATTTCATTCCATCATTCAAACCTGCTAAAACCTTTGTTGATAAAATCAAGAAAAGCGAAGCAGTAAAAACCAACGCTGCTAAAAGAGAAGCAGAAGCTAAACAAGCACTTAAAGAAGCTTAATGCGATTCAATAAAGCACAAATAATCATCATTTTAGTCCTACTAAGTTTAGTGGGTTATCTGTTCTATATGAACTACATGACCCCTGAATCAGAACTAAAACCAACAACAGGAACAAATAGGCCTGAGTCAAAACCATTTGATTACCAGTCCTATAAAGCCTCGTTAAATGATTCTTTGAGTTTTGAAGCAAAAGCAAACATTTCAGAACAAACAAGAATAGTTGAATCTGAAAATGCAGGTGTATTTGCAATTGCACAAATCGCAAAATCATGGGATTCCCTTGGTTTTCGTTTAGTAGCAGCAGATTACCTTGAAAAAGTGGCTAATAAAGTAAATGACGAAAATTCATGGTACAGAGCAGGAGCCAAATACTATGAATTTTCGGCACTTACCGAAGACACTGGCATGCAAATTTATTCTACAGGAAAAGCAATCAACGCCTTTGAAAAGGTAATTGCTTTAAACGAGAATAATATTGAAGCTAAAAATAGTCTAGCAGTATGTTATATCCAAAATGATTTAGACATCATGAAAGGTGTTCAGATTTTAAAAGACATAACTAAGCGTGACTCAACAAATATTCAAGCTAATTATACATTAGGTATGCTATCAATGAGAAGCGGCCAAATGGACAAAGCAGCTCAAAGATTTGAAACTTTAACAAAATTGGATCCTATGAATCCTGAATTTTATTATTTTTTAGGACAATGTTATGTATCTTTAGAAAATAAAAATCAGGCAATTCTAGCATTTGAAACCTTTCAAAAATTGGTTCCGGATGAAGAAGCCAAGAAAAATATTGAATCTACAATTTTAAACCTTAAAAATTCTAAGTAACTATGCCAAGTGGAAAGAAAAGGAAGCGTCATAAAATCGCGACCCACAAAAGAAAAAAGCGCCTAAGAAAAAATAGGCACAAGAAAAAGTAAGCTAAATAGCCGAAGGGCTGTATCAAACAAAAACAATTTGAGTTACCCTCGAAACGAATTTTGATACAGCCCTTTGATTTTTTCTAAAAAACCTCCTCTTAAGTTATCTCATTTTACCCTCCCCCCTTTTTTATCGCGGCTTTGCCGTATAATTTTATTAGTGTGAATTACGAATTAATCATCAATTCAAACCCTTCGGGAGGGATCGATATTGCGCTTCTTAAAAACAAGAAGATCATCGAACTGCACCATGAAAAGGAAAATAATAATTACCTGGTTGGTGATATTTTCTTTGGTACAGTTGGAAAAATAATGCCGGGTTTAAACGCGGCTTTCATAGATGTTGGGCATGAAAAAGATGCCTTTCTACATTATTTGGACTTGGGTCCACAAATCAATTCGCTCTCAAAATTTGTAAGAATGCTTAGGACAGAGAAACCTAAATCTTATGAAATTAGCGAAAGATATATTGAAGACGACATCCAAAAAAGTGGGAAAATCACCCAAATCCTCAAAAGAAATCAACAAGTTTTAGTTCAAGTTAGTAAGGAACCTATTTCCAATAAAGGTCCACGTTTGAGCTCCGAAATTTCTTTGGCTGGTCGTTTTTTGGTCTTGATTCCTTTTGATAACGCAATCAGCATTTCTAAAAAAATTGCAAAAAACGAGGAAAGAAAACGACTCAAAGAAGCAGTTGCCGCTATTAAACCTGAACATTTTGGCGTGATTATTCGCACCAATGCAGAGGGTGTAAGTATTGAAGACTTACAAAACGACCTGAAAGACCTCCACAACAAATGGAAGGAAATGTGTGAGGTTCTAATTGATGCCGTTCCACCTCAAAAAGTGCTAGGAGAAAACAACAGAACCCTTACTTTGGTGCGCGATTTGGTTAATGAAGAATATATCGGCATCCATGTAAATGATTCATTCCTTTACAATAAAATCAAAGCTTACCTTCAAGGAAAATCTCCTGAACTTGCCAAAATTGTCAAATTATACAATGGCAAGGTTCCAATGTTCGAACAATTTGGAGTTGATAAACAAATCAAAACCAGCTTTGGAAAAGAAGTGAATTTCATGGGTGGTTCATACCTGATTATTGAACATACCGAAGCACTTCATGTAATTGATGTTAACTCAGGAAATATTGCCAATAAAGGCGAAAACCAAGAAGAAAATGCCCTGAAAGTGAACATGGAGGCTGTTGAAGAAATTGCCCGCCAATTACGCTTAAGAGATATGGGTGGAATCATTGTTCTAGATCTCATCGACTTAAAAAATGCAGGTAACCGCCGCGAAGTTTATGAAAAACTTAAAGAGGCGATGAAGTCGGATAGAGCAAAACACAAAATTTTGCCAATGAGTCCTTTCGGTCTAATTCAAATTACTCGCCAACGTGTGCGCCCAGAAATGGCTGTGGAAGTAATGGAAAAATGTCCTGCTTGTATGGGAAGTGGTGAAATTCAATCTAGCGTTACCATCTTAGATGAAATTGAAACCCAATTAAATTACCTGATTGAAAACTTGCATCTAAAAGGATTGAGCATAGAGGTTCACCCGTATATTGCTGCTTTTCTTACACAAGGCTTCTTTCAATCACCTAGATTTAAATGGTTCTTTAAATACAAGCAGTGGATTAAAATCAAACCAAATCCATCTTTACATTTGGTTACCTCTCGATTCTTGAATTCAGACGGAGAAGAAATTTTAATTTGATAAAAGAGGCTGTCTGAGCAATCAAGACAGCCTCTTTTTTGATTAAAATCGGTATACAATGGCATTCACATTCATACCAGCACCAACAGAAGCCAGTAAAACAACATCACCTTCATGAATTTCATGACCTGCTTTCTTTCCTTTTAAAACCAAATCTATTAAGGTAGGAACAGTAGCTACTGAACTATTGCCTAGTTCATGAATGCTCATGGGCATGATATTATCCGGCGCTTTTTGTCCGTATAATTCATAAAAACGATGTATAATTGCTTCATCCATCTTTTCATTTGCTTGGTGAATGAAAACTTTTTTCAATTCTGAAATTGGAACCCCAGATTTATCTAAACAAGCTTTCATGGCAGCAGGTACTTGTGTCAATGCGAATTCATAAATCTTTCTGCCTTCCATTTTAATAAACCTATTACCAGGTGCAAATGATTTATTATTGGATTCTGAATAATGCAGAAAATAG
>JBMLPO010000284.1:7238-7446 GCA_049242065.1 Bacteroidia bacterium | reverse complement strand
AGATGCATTTAAAACACCAATGGTATTAATAACTTCCTGAATGCCATAGTATGAACTATAACCAATATCGGCTTTCTGACTTCTTTTACCTGATTTAGTCGTAACCACAATTACACCATTACCACCTTTAACACCATAAATAGAAGTTGTTGCAGCATCTTTTAAAACGTTAATAGACTCAATATCTGCACCATTAATCGAATTGAAA
>JBMLPO010000284.1:0-7228 GCA_049242065.1 Bacteroidia bacterium | reverse complement strand
GAAATCAGTTAATGTTTGAGGAACTCCGTCAATAATAACCAAGGGGTCAGTTCCTGAGAAAGATGGAATACCGCGAACAAATACCGTTGGTTTTGACCCTGGCGAACCACCATTGATGATTGAAACTCCAGAAGCCCTTCCTTGTAAGGCGTCTTCTACCCTTACCGGCTGAAGTTTTTCAATCTCAGCAGCTTTCACCGTTGAAATGGCTCCCGAAACTTTGGTAATTTTTCTACTTCCATAACCTACTACCACAACTTCTGATAGCCGGGTTGTGTCTCCTAATTTCCCTTGGGTAGGGAAATTCTGCGCCTTGATTTCGCTAGGCTGTAAACCCAGCAAAAGACCAAGAGACAAGATTGCAAATTTTTCTTTCATTTGATTAGATTGTTTTTGAGGGATGATTTGATAACACAATTATAAGATACTTTATTCATCAAAGCACTGATTATACCCCAATCAATACTACATCATTATTTTTTAATCAATTGATTTTCAATAAATTTTTACACAACATCACTACATCATTCTACTATCGAACAATTTCTCAACCGCAACATTACCTCACATTATTCAAGATTCGACAGGCTAAATGTTCTGTAATATGATTGTAAATTATTTATGACATGACAATCCACAGTCATTCAGCACTTTAAATATTTTGAAAAGCCTTTTGCTTAGCATAGAATCTTTGATTTACTGGCTGAATTGACCTTAGACTTTATTTAATTAATCACTGAATATCATGATTTTACAAATTTTATTTTCGGGATTTTTTTATTTTTCATTTGATGGATTTGAACTCAAATTTTTATTTATTAATCAAATAAACATTTGAAGCTTTTCATTTTCAGGCTGTTTGCTATTATTACAAAATTCGTGAAACTAATTTCATTCTAATTGCTTTCCATTTAGTGAAAATCAGAAGCATTCGAAATGGATTCAAAAAAGAGTAAAATCAATATTGTTTGGCTCAAACGAGACCTGAGATTACACGACCATGAACCTATATTTTTAGCTCAGCAAGAACTTATTCCAGTACTATTCCTATATGCCTACGAGCCTTCCTTGATTAATTACCCCGATTCATCTACTAGACATTGGCGATTTATTTATGAGTCGATTGTAGATATAAATGAACGATTAAAGGCTTTTCAATCAGAGATTTATATTTTCCATCGTGAGTTCCCTGACTTGCTATCAGATTTAACTCAATATTTTGATATTCAACATATTTTCTCTCATATGGAATCCGGAAACAAGCTGAGTTTTCAAAGAGATCAACTCATAGCTAAAATTTGCAGGGAGAAAAATATTCAATTAAAAGAGTCTAGGCAATTCGGTGTTATCAGGGGTTTAAAGAACCGAAAAACATGGCAAAAAGATTGGGAAGCTCAAATGCAAAGTCCAATTTTTGAGCCTAACTTGAGTAAAATAGATTTTCTATCTTTAAGTACTGAGTTGTATAATCAACTCAAAGGGCCAGACTTAAACCCGGCATTCAAAATACCCCACCCCTCTTTTCAAAAAGGTGGAGAAAGAATGGCATGGAGGTATTTTAAGAGTTTTCTTGAAGAGAGACATTCAAACTATTCTGCATTCATTTCGAAGCCTGAAAAAAGTAGAAAATCTTGTAGCCGCTTATCTCCTTATTTAGCTTACGGAAACATCAGCATGAAATCCGTTTTTCAAAGAACAATGGCTTTCTATCCCTTCTCTAAAAACAAAAGAGCTCTTTCCAATTTTGTTTCTCGTCTGCATTGGCATTGTCATTTTATACAGAAGTTTGAGTCTGAATGTAGAATGGAATTTGAAAACCTGAATCAAGCCTACGATGCATTATTAAAACCAAGAAATGAAACTTATATCAAGGCTTTTGAAAATGGCATTACAGGTATTCCCATTGTAGATGCTTGCATTGTTTGTCTGAAAGAAACTGGTTATGTGAACTTTAGAATGCGCGCTTTATTGGTTTCCTTTTTTGTATTTAACCTTTGGCAAGATTGGCGCGACTTACACATCTTGGCACGATGGTTTTTAGATTATGAGCCAGGGATTCATTATCCTCAGATACAAATGCAAGCTGGGCAAACAGGTGTGAATACCATTCGAATTTACAATCCTATTAAAAACTCCATTTCTCATGATCCCGATGCTATTTTTATAAAAAAATGGCTGCCAGTGCTAAAGAATATTCCTTCAAGTTTAATTCATGAGCCCTGGAAATTGAGTGAAATGGAGCAAAAACTATATGAATGTGAATTAGGTAAAGATTACCCTTTTCCAATAATTGATTTAGAGGAAAGTCGAAAATATGCAAGTGAGCAAATTTGGTCTTTCAGAAAACAAAAAGCTGTTCAAAATGAAGGTTTGAGGATACTTCAAAAACATACCAATCCTCATAAAAGTAAATCAGTCACATGAAACAAAACCAGCATATTGGCATTCTTTTTCCTCATCAACTATTTGAGGATTCAGAAATCATCAAGTATTGTAATGAAATTTATTTGGTAGAGGAATATTTGTTCTTCAAACAATATGCTTTTCACCAAATGAAAATTGCTTTTCATAGAGCTAGTATGAAGTTTTATGAAACTTATATAAAAGGGTTCAATATTTCAGTTCATTATATTCAATCAACCGATGAGTTGTCTGATAGCAGAAAGCTTTTGACTATGCTTAAATCGAAAGGTGTCACAGAACTGATGTATATTGATACCACAGACAATTGGTTAGAAAGGAGGATTACCAAAACTTGCAAAAAGGAGTCAATCATTCTACATCAACTCAAGACGCCTTTGTTTCTTAATACGAGTGAAGAAAATCAGTCCTATTTTTCTGGAAGAAGACGACTTTTCCAAACCGATTTTTATATCAATCAAAGGAAGAAATTCCAAATTCTATTAGAAGATCAAGATAAACCTTTGATGGGTAAATGGTCATTTGATGCGGACAACCGATTAAAATATCCAAAAGGAAAAATAGCGCCAAGATTACAATTCCCTCCAACTAACGAATTCATAGAAGAGGCTATTGATTATGTTCATTCAAATTTTGCTGAAAATCCAGGTGAAATTCACAAGCATTTATTTTATCCCATCACTTTTGAAGACAGCAAAAAGTGGCTTTTGCAATTTCTAGAATCGCGTTTAAAAGAATTTGGAGAATATGAAGATGCCTTGGTAAACAAGGAGCATTTCCTTCATCATTCGGTCTTAACACCCATGTTAAATTCTGGTTTGATAAGTCCAGCCATGATTCTGAAAGAAACGCTTGAATACGCCAATTTACATGAAGTGCCAATCAATTCTCTAGAAGGATTTATTAGACAAATTATTGGTTGGCGTGAATTCATCAGGGCTGTTTACGAGTTGAAAGGTACTGAAGAAAGAACTCGTAACTATTGGAATTTTACTCGCTCCATACCAGCATCCTTTTACAATGGTACTACAGGTATAGAGCCTATTGATAGTACCATCAAAAAGGTATTAAAAACAGGGTATTGCCATCATATTGAACGTTTAATGGTTTTAGGAAACTTCATGTTGCTTTGTGAGTTTAATCCAGATGAAGTCTACAAATGGTTCATGGAATTATTTATTGATGCTTATGATTGGGTGATGGTTACAAATGTTTATGGAATGAGTCAATTTGCTGATGGTGGACTCATGGCAACTAAGCCCTATATCAGCGGGAGTAATTACCTCATGAAAATGAGTAATTATGAAAAGGGAGAATGGCAAAAAACTTGGGATGCATTGTTCTGGCATTTCATGAATAAACAAAGACATTTCTTTTTACAAAATCCTCGTTTAGGTATGTTGGTTAAAACCTTTGATAAGATGTCAGATGAAAAGAGAAATGAGCATTTAAGGATTGCTCATCAGTACCTAGCCAAACTAGACCAAGGAATTTAAAGTATTACTTTCCGATACAAAACTTGCTGAATATATTGGCCAATAAATCATCTGTGCTGATATCACCAGTTATTTCACCTAAGTGAAAAATTCCTTTTCTAATATCAAATGCTAACAGTTCTCCACTCCTGCCCGATTCCATACTTCCTAATACTGCCAACAAAGATTCTCTTGCATTATTTAAGGCTTCATAGTGACGAAGATTGGTGATAATTACATCATTCTTTACCTTGTCTTTCTCAATTATTTCAACAAGTCGCTCTTCCAATAAATTCAATCCTGTTGAGGTTTTACATGAAATTGGAATCACATTTAAGGATTCATCATATGTTTGATTTTTGGCTTCAGGTAAATCTGTTTTATTGGCCACGGGTACTATAACAGCATTGATTCCATCAAACTGTCCCAGTTCTTCTTTTAACGCTTTTTCATCAGTAGTACTTGCATCAAACATATACATGATGATACTGGCTTTTTGAATGCGTTCAAATGTTTTTTCAATGCCAATATTTTCTATGATATCAACTGAATCTTTTCTAATTCCTGCCGTATCAATGAGTCGGAATGATACTCCTTTAATGACAAAACTCTCTTCAATTACATCTCTAGTTGTCCCCGCAATATCACTTACAATAGCTCTATCATCTTTTATCAATGCATTCAACAAGGTACTTTTACCTGCATTGGGTTTACCTGCAATTACAGTTGGGATTCCATTTTTTATGGCATTGCCATATTTGAATGAATCTAACAAAACCGTAATCAAATCAACAATATTAGAAACAAGTGTTTTTAATTCTGGCCTGCTTGCAAACTCAACATCTTCTTCAGAAAAATCTAATTCCAATTCAATCAAAGAGGCAAAATTCACCAATCTTTCTTTTAGGTCTTGGATCTGTTTTGAAAAACCTCCTCTCATTTGAGTCATGGCTGTTCTATGCGATTCAGAACTAGTAGACGCTATCAAATCAGCAACAGCTTCTGCCTGACTTAAATCTAATTTCTTATTTAAAAATGCCCTTAATGTGAATTCACCTGGCTGAGCCATTCGGCAACCATTCTTAACCAATAATTCCAATATCCTTTGCAAAATATAAGGAGAACCATGTCCACTCAATTCAATTGTGTGGTCTCCTGTATAACTTTTAGGAGCAATAAATACAGCCGCCAAAACTTCATCAATGATTTCTTTGCCATCCATCATTTTACCTAAATGTAATGTATGTGATGGTACTTCATTTAAGTTCTTCCCTTTAAAACAATCAGACACAATGCTGATGGCTTTAGGTCCACTAATCCTAATTACACCAATGGCACCAGTTCCCATGGGAGTAGCCAATGCACAAATGGTATCTTCAAGATTATTTCTGGTATAATTCATGTTGCAAATATAGGTTTATCATGATGTCTTTAAACTCAAAATAATGGCACATTCAATTCCAAAACATGATTTTCGAAATAATTAACTCAGTTAGTTTGATATTTATGAAATTGATTGTAATTTGTTTGAGAATTGTATGGAACTATAATTGAAGGATCTACCTCACTATGAATAAAAAAGAAGTAATCATTCTACCCGATATCTGGCCGGCTGAATTAAAGAACTCAGTCATGGGAGGCCTTGGAACTGAAAATTATTTTTATATCCCTACTTCTTTTCAGAACCTAGATCCTCAGTTTCTAGAAAATTGCTTTTTAATCATTTTTGATACCATTGCCCATTATGAACTTTTACAACATAAGATTTCTAGAAGTACATTTTTAGTTTTTCATTCCTCTATTCAAGATGCATTCTATGTAAACGATTTAGCTACTAAGAAGAAGGTTTTTCATATTCCGAATGGCCATTCCCACTTACTTTTACAATCGCTAAAATTAATCGGTGCTAAACATCAAACTGAAATTTCTGTTATAGATGGTTTCGAACAAATTAGAATGAATGAAGAGAAATTCAGAAATTTCGTAAGGAATATTTCTGATATCATCACCTTGATTGACCACGAAGGTAAAATACTTTACCAAAGTGCTTCCATCATGCAAAAAATGGGTTACGAAGAAAACGAATTAAAAGGCAAAAGTATTTTTGATATCATTCATCCTGATGATATCCCAATTGTAGCCATTAACTTCAAAGAGGCTGTTTTATCGAAGTCTAATGGCCGGACTACCGAATTGCGACTTCGCGATAAAAACGGAGAATATCTTTATTTGGAAGCAAATGGAAATAACCAATTAGACAATCCACTTATTGGTGCTTTCATTATTAATTCTAGAGATATTACCTCCAGAAAAATTGCTGAGAATGAAAAGAACTATTTAATAAATGAACTCAGTAAGGCTCTGTATGATTTAAGGCAATTTGCTTTTTTAACCACACATTCTATTCGTTCTCCTTTAACCAATATCATGGGTTTGGTTAAAATTATACAAGATGAAGGTGCTGAGGTTTTAAATGATGAGCGCTATTTAAATGGAATCGAAGAATCAGCTTTTAAAATTGATGAAATCCTAGTTGATTTAATTAAAATCCTCAGCATTCGAGACCCTAAAGAAAACCACAAAACTGAAGTGTTTTTCAATGAGATTCTCAATAATGCCATCAATCAATTACATGAGGCAATTAATAAACATCAGGTAAAAATTGATTTGGATTTTTATCACGCTCCTAAAATCAATTTCAACAAAGATTTCATTGAAAATATATTCATTCAATTAATGAATAACAGTCTTCAATTCAAGCACCCTGATAGATTGCCATATATTCAAATACAATCATTTGTGAAGGATCATTATATATGTTTAAGATTTAAAGACAATGGTGTAGGCATGCAAGTTGATAAGGTTAAAGATAAAATTTTCGGTTTATACCAAAAGTTCCACCGGCAGTCTGGAAAAGGTTTTGGCCTCTACTTAATTGCCAATCAAATTCACACAATGGGAGGCCAAATATCTCTTGAAGATTCTTCGGAAAATGGCACTAGTTTCTTAATACAATTTCAATCCTAATATTTCATGAACAAGAATACTGTCATTAATTTATATACACCTAGTTTAATTTTCTTTCTGTTGATTACTATTCCTTTTTTATCTTTATCCCAAACGCCGATACAAACACCTAATATCAAAGGCAGCTTAATTCGATACGAACAGTTTAATTCGAAATTTGTTGATGCACGAACAATTGATGTATGGCTTCCAAAGAATTTTAAAAAGCGGAAAAAATATGCGGTATTGTACATGCATGATGGCCAAATGTTATTCGATTCAAGCACAACATGAACGGCTAACCTTCTGAACCCGCTTTTCCTTTT
>JBMLPO010000283.1:6496-14706 GCA_049242065.1 Bacteroidia bacterium | reverse complement strand
CTAATACGCCCAAATGGAGGCAGAAGGCAAAAATGAGAAGTGAGTATATTTTCTTCATTTACTTAGGATTTACAATATCAAAACAATTTTTTAAGAGCGGTAAAATAAATCAGTTAAAAGCAATTTAACAACTTTCAAAATTCAGGAATCCCCAAACCCAAAAATTATTGTCCATGAATATCAAGTAGTTTCATTAATAAAACTGTTGAAATTTTCTTATAACTCTCTATCGTCCAGCCCCCAATGTGTGGGGACAATAAAACTTTAGGAGAATTAGAAAGAAATTCAAAATCTTTTAACTGCTCGGCAGTAAATGTTTCAAATTTTTCATTTTCGAGAACATCTAATGCGCATTTCCAAACAATTCCGGAATTAATTGCTTGAATGAGTTCATTGGTATTGACAATTTTTCCCCTGCTTAGGTTCAAGAAAAAAATGGGCTTTCTGAACTTTTGCAAAAATTGCAAATTTACCATTCCCTTGGTTTCTGAAGTTAAAGGAATATGTAAACTTAAAATATCTGCATTTTCAAAAATTACTTCCATTGATGTTTCAGTAACATGCTCATTTGAATAACCGCTCAGGTATTTGTCGTAAGCTAGAACATTCACACCAAATGCATTTAATCTTTTGGCTACAGCTTTTCCGGTATTACCGTAACCAATGATTCCAGCTGTCTTACCAGACAATTCAACTCCCCTGTTTTCTTCTCTTAACCAAATTTTATTTCTAAGTTCAGTTTGAGCTTGATACAGGTTATTTAAACCTCCGAGTAACATTGCTAGGGTATGATCCCCTACCGCATCAGAATTTGCTTCTCCAGCGTTGACACAAGTGATCCCTAAAGAATTTACAAAAGCTTCATCAATATTGTCTAAGCCGGCACCGGCTCTAGCAATTGTTTTCAGTTTGGTTGCAAATTCCAATAAATCTTTATCAACTTGGGTTTTGGTTCTAATAACCAAAATTTCAAATTCAGCAGCCAAGTAATTTTTGATTTCTTTTCTACTAGATTCAGGAACATAAAGAACTTCAAAACCTTTCTCTGTTAAACCTTCCAATAGAACCGGATGTACATCATCTACAATTAAAACTTTCGGCATTCGGATTGTCTTTTTCAAGTCAGATTTCAATTCATTAGTAACCATTAATCAAAAAAGGGTTGCATGATTAATAAATGTCGTATAAAACATGTCCCATGCTAAAATAAATAGCTATACCCAACAAATCATTGGTAGTAGTAATAAAAGGACCCGTTGCAATTGCTGGATCTATTTTTAATTTATTTAATAAGAGCGGGACAAAAGTACCAAACAAGGACGCAAAAATAATCACAGTAATGAGGGCAAAAGAAACTGTAAATGCCAATTCTGTGGAATGATTAAATAATAAATTGTAAGCAAGAATTAATGCTGAACAGATGAATCCGTTTATAAGAGCTACCCTCGACTCTTTGAGTATTTTTTGAACAATATTTCTTGTACCTAAAGTATCATTGGCTAAACCTTGCACTACAATTGCAGAAGATTGTACACCAGCATTACCGCCCATAGCAGCTATAAGTGGCATAAAAAATGCCATCTCAGGATGGATTCGAATTTGGTCTTCATATAATTCAATGAAGCGAGAACTTGCAATTCCACCTAATAGACCTATAACAAGCCAAGGCAATCGTGCTCTTGATAAAATCCAAACTTTATCTGTTGCATCAACGTCCTCGGTAATACCCGACATCAATTGATAATCTTCATCTGCTTCTTCCTGCATCACATCAACTACATCGTCAACAGTAATTCTTCCAACTAATCGTCCAAGAGGATCAACAACAGGAACAACTACCAAGTCGTATTTACGTGTAAGGTTTGATATTTCTTCAATGGGGCAAGAAGTTGGAACAGAAATGACTTCCTCATTATAAACCTGGGATAAAAGTGAATCAGGTTTTGCTAGAATTAAATTTTTAAGCGTAATTAAGCCTACCAATCGTTCAAATTCATCTGTAACATAAACAACATATATAGAATCAACATTTTCTGCTTGGGCTCTGATTTCTTCAATACAAGCAGCAACTGTTGAGGTTAATCTTGATTTTACCAACTCAACTGCCATTAAACTTCCTGCAGTATTTTCTTTATAACTTAATAAAGATAATAATTGACTTGCATACTCTATATCGGTCAGCTTATTAATAACCTCATCTTTGGTTGCTTCGGGCAACTGACTCAAGACATACACGGCATCATCTGAATCCATTTTTTCGATGAATTCATTGGCAATATCAAAAGGAGAAAAAGATTCAAAAAAGGATTCGCGGTTTGGTTCCTCAATTTCAACTAAAACCTTAACTAATTTTTCCTTATCAATTAGAGTTAATAGTAATCTGGTTTCCTCTAAGCTTAATCCATCTACTATTTCTGCAATATCCTGCGGATACATAGATTCAAGTACAGCTAGTATTTCCTGATTTGCACCCTCATGCATCCAGGTTTTAACTTGCTTAATGAAACTTTTATCTACTTGTCTTTTTTCCATTGACCCTTCTCCTCTACCAAATTTGTAAGTTCAACAAAATCTAATAGCGATAATTCTTCCGCTCTTTTAGATGCAAATAAACCCAATTGTTCATCATTTATACCAAAAGATGAAATGGCATTTCGTAATTTTTTTCTTCTTTGATTAAAGGCGGTCTTTACAACCGTTTTAAAGAGGCTTTGGTTGCAATCTGGAACACCTACTTTGCGTGTCATTCTAATTACCCCTGATTTTACTTTTGGAGGAGGAGTAAAAACATCTTCGTGAACGGTAAATAGATAATCAACCTCAAAATAGGCCTGTGTTATAACTGAGATGATGCCATATTCCTTTCCTCCAGGTTTGGCGCTCAACCTTTCTGCTACCTCCTTTTGAAACATTCCCACCATCATAGGAATTTTAACTTTATTGTCGATGATTTTGAAAACTATTTGAGAAGAGATATTGTAAGGGAAATTACCAATCACTACCAATTCATTTTGAAAATAATCTTCAAAGTTGATGTCTAAAAAACTCTTTGCGAGTAATTTTTCTTGTAATTGAGGATAGTTTTTATGTAAATATTCTATTGATTCATTGTCGATTTCGGCAGCCCAAATAGCTCTTTTAGGCTCTGCTTCCAAAAGAAATTTCGTAAGCACACCCATACCAGGCCCTACCTCCAAAACATCGTTTACATTACTTTTACTTAATAAAGCATCCACAATATTGAATGCAATATTTTTATCATTTAAGAAATGCTGACCTAAATTCTTTTTTGCTTTTACCAATTCAGACATTCTACAAAGAGAAGCTTTTTATCTACTAAATAAAAGTCAACAAACAATTCATCAATACGTAAATATTTAAACCTTTTAGTATGTTGCAATCCTAAATTCAATTTTTATGAAAACACTACAGAAATTCATTTTAGTATTTGCGCTATTCCTCATGAGCGGAATCTTACATCTTAAAGCACAAACTGTTTATGTAACAGAAAAAGGCAAAAAGTACCATGCAAAAAACTGTGATTTGGTTAAAACAGGAAAAAAAGGAATGGAATTAGCAGAAGCAAAAAAAGCGGGTTTTGGACCATGTGGGCATTGCAAAGCAGAAGCCAATGTTGAAAAAAAGGAAGACAAAACAGCTAAGCCAAAAGCTAAAAAGAAATAAACTCACAAAACAAAAAGACCGATAAGGTCTTTTTTTGTATTCACTCCTCTCTAGTAATAAAAATTGATTCAGGTGTTTATAAAACCCTATTTTTGCGCAAATTGAAAAACGATGGACATTAAAATTATAAAATCTTCAGCTGCCAACGTAAGCAGCCTATACCTTGTTAACGACAAAACTGACCTCTCTAAATTAGGACTTCAAAAAGATGAAATAACTTATACCAAAAAGAAAACAGGTAAAAAGGAATATTTCATTCATTTGAACAGACTTTCTAAATCAGATATTTTTCAGTTTGAGGCAGGTTTGAAGGATATTGGAACCCCAGCATACTTTGAATCCTTAAGAGCATTAGGCAACAAAGTGAATGGTATTATCAATTCAAACAAACACGAAAAAATTCAAATAATTGGATTTGATAAAGCCTCAACTTTATCGATTGCAGAAGGATTGATTTTATCAAACTATCAATTTTTAAAATATAAAACTGGAGAAAAAGAAACGAATACACTTAAAGAAATTGCTATTTTAAACAATGAAATAAGTACCAAAGACATTCAAGAGTTACAAGCAGTTTGTGAAGCCGTATTCATTGCTAGAGATTTAGTTAATGAACCACAATCCTATTTAGACGCTCCGAAATTAGCATCTGAAATTAGGAAGATGGGAAAAAATGCTGGATTTAAAGTGGAAGTCTTGAACAAATCTCAAATTGAAGCGCTTAAAATGGGCGGATTACTAGCAGTCAACATGGGTAGTCAAACTCCACCAACCTTCAGCATCATGGAGTACAAATCAGCTAAGCCTATAAACAAAAAACCTATTGTTTTGGTAGGAAAAGGCGTTGTTTATGATACAGGAGGATTGAGTTTAAAACCGACTCCCAATAGCATGGACACCATGAAATGTGATATGGCAGGAGCTGCTGCTGTTTCATCTGCTATGTACGCCATTGCAAAAGCCAAATTGAATGTTCACGTAATTGCCTTGGTACCTGCAACTGATAACAGACCAGGAGAAAATGCCTATACACCAGGAGATGTAATTAAAATGTATGATGGACAAACCGTTGAAGTTTTAAATACAGATGCCGAAGGAAGAATGTTATTGGGTGATGCTTTGGCATACGCAAAAAAATACAAACCAGAATTGGTAATGGATTTTGCAACATTAACTGGAGCTGCAGCGGCTGCTATTGGATCATATGGAATAGTTTGCATGGGAACTGCATCAGAAGAAACCAAAGCTAAACTTAAAATTTCAGGAAATCAGGTTCATGAGAGATTGGTAGAATTTCCTTTTTGGGATGATTATGCCAAACTGATAAAAAGTGATATTGCCGACATGAAGAATATTGGTGGACCAATAGGAGGAGCCATTACTGCTGGTAAATTCTTAGAAAAATTTACAGATTATCCATGGATGCACTTTGATATTGCTGGGCCAGCATTTTTAGGCAGTAATGACAGTTACAGAGGAAAAAATGGAACAGGAGTTGGTGTAAGATTGTTATTCGACTTCATAAAAAATTATACTCCGGAGGGAAAATAACATGAGTAAATTACCCATCATAGGAATAAGTATTGGAGATATCAATAGCATTGCGGTTGAAGTGGTCATCAAATCACTTATAGACCACCGTTTAAATGAATATTGTATTCCAGTAGTATATGGATCTTCTAAAGTAATCAGCTTTTGGAGAAAAAATCTCAATCTGCCTGACTTTCAACTCAACATTATCAAATCAATTGATCAGTTGAATGCGAGAAAAAGTAACATCATCAATGTCTGGGAAGAAGATGTTGAAATTAAACCAGGAGAAGCAACTGAACTAGCTGGTAAATATGCATTTAAAGCATTAGAAGCCGCTACGAATGATATTTTGGAAGGCAAAATTCATGCATTGGTTACAGCACCACTCAATAAAAATACTGTAAACACTAGTGATTTAAAATTCACTGGACATACAGAATATTTGGCAGAAAGAGCGGGTGCAGAGAGCTTAATGATATTAGCAAGTCCAGATATTCGTGTAGCTTTAGTTACCGGTCATATTCCAATTGGTGAAATTGCCCAAAAGCTGAACAAGGATTTGATTATTAGCAAAATAAAGCTGTTTAACAATAGCCTTAAATCTGATTTTGGTATCAATAAACCAAGGATTGCTGTTTTAGGACTGAATCCACATGCAGGTGACAATGGCTTATTGGGGAAAGAAGAGCTTGAAATTATCATTCCAGCAGTTGATGAAGCTAAAAAAGAAATAGATGGGATTGTATTTGGTCCGTATCCGGCAGATGGATTTTTTGGTTCTGGCCAATATGCTCAATTTGATGGTGTTTTGGCGATGTATCACGACCAAGGACTAATTCCATTTAAATCGATGGCGTTTATGGATGGAGTGAATATTACAGCAGGCTTACCTTTTGTAAGAACTTCACCAGATCATGGAACAGCATATGCGATAGCAGGAAAAAATCAAGCCAATGAAGAATCCTTTAGAAATGCACTTTATGCAGCATTGGATGTTTTAGGTAAACGAAACTTTTTCAAAGAAATCAATTTAAATCCATTACCATTGACACCTTTGAAGAGAGAACGCTTTAGAATCGACTTTTAAGTGTCTAATCAAATAGAAAAAAGAAGAAAAAAAGTGGGAAAAGCAGGCAAAAAAGCTTCTTATCAACTGAAAATCAAAAAGAAACAAAAAAAACTGATTTTTTAGTACAAAGTCGTATTTTTGTCGGCTCGAAAAATGGGATTGAAGACCAACGCATATTTAATTGAATTCAATAAACTTCAGCATGGACTGAATGATTTTGAATTTGAAATAAATGAGGAGTTTCTTTCTGATTTTGAATTTTCACCAATTAAATCTGCTGATATTAAGGCAGATGTATCGGTTTCAAAGTCAGAAAACATGTTGGAATTTGAGATACATTTATCGGGAAGTGCTTTAGTTCCTTGTGATACTTGCTTAACAGAAATCAATTTGCCGGTGGACGAGTATTTTGATTTCATTATTAAGATGAGTGAGGAGAATAATTTTGATGATCCTGAAATTATTTACCTGAATCGCAATGAAATAAGTTACGATTTGAAGCAATTTTTATACGAGAGTGTGCTGTTATCTTTACCTCATGTAAAAAATTGTGATGAATTGGAAGAGCCTAAACCTTGTGATCAAACGGTTTTAAGCAGAATTCAAAGTCAAGTAGACCAGAATGATGAAGAAACGGATGACCCAAGATGGGATAAATTAAAAGATATATTAAAATAACTAAAAAATAGGAGAAATATAAAATGCCACATCCAAAACGAAAAATCTCAAACTCACGTCGTGACAAACGCAGAACTCATTACAAAGGAGCTGCTCCTACATTAACTGTAGACGTAGCATCTGGTGAAACGCATTTACGTCACCGTGTTACAGCAAACGGTTACTACAAGGGAAAGTTAGCATTTCCTGAAATGAATAAAGACATTTAATCATTCTCAACCTTCAACCCTGAGGTAAATGAAGATTGGTTTTGATGTCATGGGTGGCGATTTCGCGCCCAAGGAAGCGATTGCGGGAGCAATTCTTGCCCACAATGAATTAGGAGATTCTTGTAAAATTGTACTGATTGGAGATCAGGAGCAAATTCTTCATCATTTAGAAAATGATGGTGTGAGCTCTGATATGTTCGAAATTGTTCATACCACCGAGGTGATTGGAATGGGTGAGCATCCTACCAAAGCAATTTCACAAAAAAAGAACTCCAGTATTG
Organism: Bacteroidia bacterium; assembly: GCA_049242065.1. Classification (GTDB taxonomy): domain Bacteria; phylum Bacteroidota; class Bacteroidia; order UKL13-3; family UKL13-3; genus CAISCU01. The sequence continues at coordinate 7,252 of JBMLPO010000283.1, read as the reverse complement.
CAGTTGGTTTTGGCTTATTAGCTGCGAAAAAACTAGATGCATTTGTTAGCGCAGGAAATACTGGAGCAATGCTAGTAGGTTCTATGTTTTCTGTTAAACCAATAGAAGGTGTAATCAGACCTAGCATAACAGCAACTGTACCTAAATTAAACGGAAAATTTGGTTTAATTTTAGATGTTGGAGCAAACGCAGATTGCAAACCTGACGTACTTTTTCAATTTGGTATACTTGGATCATTAATGATGAAACACGTATATGGAGTTGAAGATCCTAAAGTAGGTTTATTAAGTATTGGCGAAGAAAAAGAAAAAGGCAACTTAATAACAACAGCAGCCCATCATATGATGGAAGAAACCAATGCATTTCATTTTATTGGAAATGTTGAAGGAAGAGATTTTTTAAATGACAAGGCAGATGTAATTGTTTGCGAAGGCTTTACAGGCAATGTTGTTCTGAAGGCTTTCGAATCGATGTTCTATGTATTGAAGAAAAGAGGAATTCAAGATGAATTCATCGAAAGATTCAATTACGAAAATTACGGAGGCACACCTATTTTAGGAGTAAATGCACCTGTAATTATCGGACATGGAATATCTAATGCCAAAGCATTTAAAAATATGATATTCACGGCCAAAAATGTAGTAGAATCAGATTTGGTTAATATAATCAGAACTTCATTAAAAGACGTAGTTCTACCTGTTTAAAAATGAGCAAAATTACCGCAGCCATTACTGCAGTAAACGGATACGTTCCACC
>JBMLPO010000283.1:0-6486 GCA_049242065.1 Bacteroidia bacterium | reverse complement strand
AATAAAGATTTAGAAAAGCTGGTTGATACCAACGATGAATGGATTACAACCCGAACAGGCATCAAGGAAAGAAGAATTCTTAAAGAACCTGGTCTGGCTACATCTGATATGGCCGTTGAAGCGGTAAATGGACTTCTTAAAAAACGTGGAATTGGTGCAGATGAAATTGATTTAATCATTTTTGCAACTGTTACAGGTGATATGATTTTTCCATCATCGGCCTGTATACTAGCTGATAAAATTGGTGCAAAAAATGCCTTTGGATATGATTTAGCAGCTGCTTGTTCTGGATTTCTTTTTTCCATTGAAACAGCTGCGAATTTTATTGCCAATGGTAGGTATAAAAAAGTTGTTGTAGTTGGTGCCGATAAAATGTCGTCAATTATTGACTATACAGATAGAAACACCTGCATCATTTTTGGAGATGGCTGCGGAGCTGTTTTGCTAGAACCCAATTATGAAGGTTACGGAGTAATAGATTCTGTATTAAAAATTGATGGTAGTGGTCGTCATTTCTTACATCAAAAAGCAGGTGGGTCTTTAAAGCCACCAACACATGAAACAGTTGATGCAAAAGAGCATTTCGTATACCAAGATGGGAAAACGGTTTTCAAATTTGCAGTAACTGGAATGGCAGATGTATCCGCACAAATCATGGAAAGAAATAATTTAAGTGCAGATGATATTGCCTGGTTAGTTCCGCATCAAGCTAATCTTAGAATTATAGATGCAACAGCAGAAAGAATGGGACTTGGTAAAGAAAAAGTGATGATCAACATTGACCACTTTGGAAATACCACTAATGGAACATTGCCATTGTGTTTATGGGAATGGGAAAATAAATTAAAAAAAGGCGATAATTTAGTACTTGCCGCATTTGGGGGGGGATTTACTTGGGGAGCGATTTATTTAAAATGGGCTTATGATGGAATATAATTGCTAAAAATTAACCAAAAGCAATTTCATTTCATTTTTTTTATATTTTTGACTTTCTTAATCATTCATTTATGGAATTAAAAGAAATCAAGGAACTGATTAGATTAGTTTCTGATGCAGGAGTTTCTGAAGTAGAAGTTGAACGTGGAGATTTCAAAATCTCTATCAAGAAAACAGACGACAAAGTAACTTACGTACAAAGTGCCCCTAGTTTGGCACAACCAATTTATCATGAAGCTCCGAGGACTGCTGCTGCACCATCTCCGGTTCATACTGAAAAATTGGAAGCACCGGTAGCTAAATCTGATAGTCCTGCCGGCAACTTTATTACCATCAAATCACCAATGATTGGTACTTATTATAAATCTCCATCACCTGATAAACCACAGTTTGTTCAGATTGGTGATGAGATTAAGCCTGGTCAGGTTTTATGCATAGTTGAAGCCATGAAATTATTCAACGAAATCGAATCTGAAGTTTCAGGAAGAATCGTGAAAATTTTGGTAGAAAATGCTTCTCCTGTAGAATATGATCAGCCATTATTTTTAGTAGAACCCATTTAATCGGAAATTTTCCGGATACTTTGGTTTTACAGTTTCATTAACAAAAACAACATGTTTAAAAAAATACTGATTGCCAACCGTGGTGAGATCGCATTACGTGTGATACGTACTGCAAAGGAAATGGGAATAAAAACCGTTGCCGTTTACTCTACCGCTGATAGAGATAGTCTACATGTAAGATTCGCAGATGAGGCCGTTTGTATTGGACCTCCTCCATCTCCTCAGTCTTACTTAAATATGGCCAATATTATTGCTGCTGCAGAAATTACTAATGCAGATGCAATTCATCCAGGTTATGGATTCCTGTCTGAAAATGCAAAGTTTTCACAAGTATGCCGTGACCATGGAATAAAGTTTATTGGAGCCTCTCCCGAGATGATTAATGCTATGGGAGATAAAGCTAGTGCTAAAGATACCATGAAAAAGGCAGGTGTTCCTGTTATTCCTGGTTCAGATGGCTTGCTTTCAAGTGCTGATGAAGGAAGAGAATTAGCTAAAGAAATTGGTTACCCAGTTATCATTAAAGCTACTGCTGGTGGCGGTGGTCGCGGTATGAGAATCATCTGGAAAGATGAAGAATTTGAAAAGCATTGGGATAGCGCAAAACAAGAAGCTGCCGCTGCATTTGGTAACGATGGAATTTACATGGAAAAATATGTAGAAGAACCTCGTCACATAGAAATTCAGTTAGCCGGCGACCAATACGGAAAAGTTTGTCATTTAAGCGAAAGAGATTGCTCTATTCAACGCAGACATCAAAAATTGGTAGAAGAAAGTCCTTCACCATTTATTACAGATGAATTGCGCGAACAGATGGGAGCAGCAGCAATTGCAGGTGCTTCAGCAATTGGATATGAAGGATTAGGTACCATAGAGTTTCTAGTTGACAAACACAGAAATTTCTATTTCATGGAAATGAATACCCGTATTCAAGTAGAGCATCCGGTAACTGAAGAAGTGATCAACTTCGACTTAGTTAAAGAGCAAATATTAATTGCAGCTGGTGTTCCAATCAGCGGTAGAAATTATTATCCAAGCAGACATGCAATTGAAGTGCGTATCAATGCTGAAGATCCTTATAATAATTTTAGACCTACTCCAGGAAGAATTGAATATTTACATAAACCTGGTGGACATGGTGTGAGAGTAGATACACACGTATATGCTGGTTATACCATTCCTTCCAATTATGATTCAATGATTGCTAAAATGATTGTTACAGCTCAAACTAGAGAAGAAGCAATTATAAAAATGGAAAGGGCATTAGGTGAATTCATCATCGAAGGTCCAGGTTTAAAAACTACCATACCATTGCAAATAAAATTGATGCAAAATGAGGATTTCAAAAAAGGAAACTTCACCACTGCATTTATGAATACATTTGATATTAATAAATAATTTTAATAGGCTGATTCAAAAGAATCAGCCTATTTTTTTGATATGGAATTATTACCACTCTTGATTTTACATCCTCCTGTTACAGGATATTATGCCAGATCGAAAGGTTATCATTACTGGACTTGGTTCTTTATTGGATTGTTTTTACCAGTAATCGCTAATATTATTCTTTACTTCTTAAAGGACAAACCTGTTGCGCAACAAGAAGTAATTTTACATGAACATCAAGACCAAGTATTATTTAGTAAAGATGGCTTTAGCACCAAGCAAGAATTGAATGGACATCGATTACATTAATGTAATACAGTGAACTTTTTAAAATGGGCTTTCTTATTGGCATAAATCAACAATATATAACTGCCATTTGCCAAGCTACTGGTATCTAATTTTGTTTCTTTAGCTAATACATCTTTTTTAGATAGTTGGTTTCCATTTGAATGAATGATATAAAGACTATCCATTTCAATAGGTGATTTTACAACTAAGAACTGAGAGGCTGGATTTGGATATACTTTTATACTAGCATCATCTTCCAAATCATCTAAACCATTTAATAAGGGCGGAAATAAAAAGTTAAAGGCTGCAGGGAACTCTCTTTTCCAAAACCATTCACTATGGGCTCCATCAGTCTTAACACTTAAATATCTAGAACTTGAATCCAATCCTTTTGCAATAAGTAAAGAATCATACAATCTCATGTCAGGTACCATGTCTTTACTCTCATTAGCTCCTGAAACAAAATAAACTTTCATTCCTTTATTCAAATCAGCATTTTTTATCACATTTAATAATGAATCGCTGAACCAAAAAGCAGGAGAGAAAATTCCAACTTTACCAAAAACCATTGGATACTTTAAAGCCGCATACATAGAAATCAATCCACCCATAGAACTTCCAGCAATTCCAGTAAAACTAAATTCAGGCTTCGTGCGGTAAGCAGAATCTATAAATGGTTTTAATGTTTGAACAATAAAATCAGTATACGCCTCCCCTTCTCCACCACCATATTGCGGATTTACAAAAGGGGAATATTCATCCAATCGCTTTGAACCTCCATTATCTATTGCAACAACTATTGCAGTTGATAAGCCTAGTTTTTCCCTTGCAGTTAATGCTTCATCAACTCCCCATTCACCAGAAAAAGAAGTTGTGACATCAAATACATTTTGTCCATCATGCATATAAAGAACAGGATAGGATTTAGTTGAACTTTGGTAATCGGATGGCAGATAAATCCATATTTTACGCGTTCTATTTAACTGGGGCATGAAGAAATTGAGTGATAAAATTTTCACATTTTCATTTGCCGTAGAACCAGAACCACCTCCTGTTTTTAGATCTTCCCAACCTGCTATATCACAATTAATAACTGCATTCGGAGAGTAAACAAAACTTCTATTGGGTATAAAAGTACCATTTGAAGTCCCTTCTACACTTGACCAAGAACCCCTAGTAAATTTAAATTGCGCGGTACCATTAGAAGCAGGTAAAATTATCTTGTAAATATTCCCAGTTTTTCTCATGATAAAATTAGAATCAGCAGCATTCCAATTATTAAAAGAGCCGGCAATAAAAATTGTAGCATTGGCTGGTGTATTCTGAGAAACAGAATTAATTTGAATCGTTACTTGAGCTTTTAATAAAGCAGGAATCAAATAAAATAGCAGGAATAATTTTCTCATAAACAAAACTAAGTGATACTTGATACATTTGTATGATGTTTTTAAAAGCACTACTTTTTGTATTAACCCTCATCAGCCTGCCATTGGTTCGCGTTGAACTGAAGAATTTGGATGGACAAAAAACCCGAATTCAACAGTTTGATCAATATAAAGCAAGCGTATTATGGTTTATCTCTCCTGATTGTCCTTTGTGCCAAAATTATACATTGACCATAAAAAAAATTCAGGAAAAGTATGGAAAACAAATTCGTATCATAGGAATTGTAAGTGGAAAGCAAACCAGTATTCAAGACATAAAAAAGTTTAAAAAGGAATACCAAATTGATATCAGTGTTTTACTTGATGAAGAAATGAAACTATGTAAATTACTAGGAGCAAGCATTACGCCTGAAGTATTTGTTTTCAATAAGAAACAAGAATTGGTTTATAGTGGCAGAATCGATAATTGGGCTTATGCTCTTGGACGTAAAAGGACAGTGATTACTCAACATGAATTGGATGATGTACTAGGTAAATTATGCCATAATCAAGAAGTCTCCTATTTCAAAACAAAAGCAGTAGGATGTTTTATAGAATAATCATTTTTATTTCAATGAGTAGTTTACTTACAGCTTGTGAAGTAGGTAAAAAATCGAATCCAGATTTTGCTGAGGATATTGCACCAATCATCAGAAAAAACTGCAGTAAATGTCATATAGATGGAGAAGCAGGACCCTTTAATTTAATCAGTTATGAAGACATTGCATCAAAGGGAAAATTGATTGCATATGTGACAGAAAATAAGATCATGCCACCATGGCCAGCAGATCCAGAATACAGGCATTTTGCAGGAGAAACCGTTTTAACAAATGAAGAAATTGGGCTTATAAAAAAATGGGTTGAGATAGGTATGCCAGCGGGTGATACCGGGAATTTAGAGCCATATAAAAAGCCTGAAAATAAAATTGAATTAGGGAAAGCTGGAATGGTAGTTCCCATCACAAAACCGTTTTTTATTCCAGGTGATAATTCAGACCGTTTCTTTGTAGTAAAAGTGCCAATTGAACTTCCTTGGGATACTTTTATAAGGGCAGTAGAATTTGTACCTAATAAAAAGAAATTGGTGCATCACATGAATGCACACCTCATTAATTATGATGAAGGCAAAAAGAAAAATCTTCACCAAGGCCCTTATTGGATCAATCAAAACCAAAGTGAGAGTAATCGAATACACAAAGATTTAGACTTATTAAATGATGATGGAACTTACCCAGTAATGACACCATCTGTAAGTAATTATTTACCTGGATCACAATTTAGTTTTTATCCGCATGGAATTGGCGGTTACAAAATAAACAAAAAGGCCGCCTTGTACTTAAATGATATTCATTTTGGCCCCTCAGCTGTAGATGCATATGATTCATCTTATTTTAAAATCTACTTTGGAAAAGGACCCTCAGAGCGACCAGTTTCTGAATTTCAAATTGGCACCTTGGGATTGAGCCCTGTAGAACCAGAGTTAATAGTGCCAGCCAATGAAAAGAAATCATTTAAAATAAGGTTTACCGTGCCAGAGGATATCTCTTTATTGAGCATAGTACCTCATATGCATTTAATAGGAAAAAGGTATTTGGCTTATGCAATTAAACCTAGTGGAGATACAATCAGACTTATTAAAATTAATAACTGGGATTTCAGGTGGCAGTATTTTTATCAACCCAAAAAAATGTTGTTTATACCAAGAGGTAGTATTATTTATGTTCATGGTGATTATGATAATACAGCAGAGAATCCAAACAATCCTTTTGATCCACCAAGAACCATATCAGAAAAAAACGGAAGCATGAAGACAACAGATGAAATGTTTCAGTTAATCATGACCTATGTTCCCTATCAAAAAGGAGACGAAGAAAAGAGTTTAGAATAAA
>JBMLPO010000282.1:0-4022 GCA_049242065.1 Bacteroidia bacterium | reverse complement strand
ATTGCTTTTAGAAAGCCTCCCTTTTCAGATAAAACCAAACCGATTCTTAACACAACAACTCTGGTAAAATCATTACTCATTTGCAATGCCTCGTGCTCCCATTGTTTGCATACATCAGCTAAAAAGGTGCTCGCAGCAGGAGTGTCTTCATCTGCCGGCGTACTTACATTGTTTCCATAAATTCCAACAGCTGATGCATTCACAATAGTTTTTACTTGGTGTTGATTTTCTCTCAAGATTTTGGAAAGGAGTTGGGTTGAATACAATCGGCTATTTAATATCTTCTCTTTGTAAGAGTTTGTCCAACGGGCATCTGCAACTCCTGCTCCAGCTAAGTTGATGATGCAATTTGTATTATTTAGACAATTTAAATCAATTTCTCCCTTATCAGGATTCCAGTAAAAAGCAGGCACAGCACTTTTCTTTGGATTCCTTGTCAAATGACTTGCCTGAAAACCACGTTGTTGCAAAATTTTCGTAAGTTGACTGCCAACTAATCCGGATCCGCCGGCAATGAGTATATTTGTGTTCATTACTTTTTAAAACAAAACATAGACCTCAATGTTTAATCTAGAAGAAAAAAGCATATATAATCAATTGGGAACCTTTTCTATTAAAGATATTGAGGCAGTAACTGGAATCAAAGGTCACACCCTAAGGATGTGGGAGCAGCGTTATGGCATTATCAAACCAAAACGCTCTGAAACCAATATTCGTTATTATGATGACAGTGATTTGAAGATACTATTAAATATAAGTGTCTTGAATAATCATGGCATTAAAATTAGCGAAATCGCTAAGATGTCGGGTAGTGAAATTGCAGAACAGGTGCTAAAGGTAAGCAGCTTTCAATCAGAGCATACCAACCAGATTAAAGCATTAACATCTGCCATGTTGAGTTTTGATGAAACCGAGTTTCACAAACAACTCTCCTCTAGTATCATTCAATTCGGACTTGAATCCACATTATTAAAAATTGTTTTTCCTTTTTTAAATGAGGTTGGCATATTATGGCAAGTGGGTTCTATACAACCATCACATGAACATTTTGTAACCAATATCATCAAGCAAAAATTATATGTTGCTATTGATGGACAAATTGGACGTTACAATGAAGGAGCAAAACACTTCTTGCTGTTTCTTCCTGAAAATGAGAAACACTCTTTGGGCTTATTATTTGCCAATTACGTGATTAGATCAAGGGGGCATGAAGTGCTGTATTTGGGTCAGGAAGTGCCACTAAAGGATTTGAAATTTGCCTTTAGTGAAAAACAGCCCGATTATATTTTAACGCTGATGACCTCTGCACAGCCTGAAGTAAACAAGCAAGACTTTGTGAACTTCTTATGTGAGAATTGGCAACAAAGTCATATTCTTCTTACTGGCTCACAATTTTTATTGTGTGATTTGGAATTAAGAGACAATATCACACTCTTAAAAAGTTTGGATCATTTCATTCAGTTTGTAAACAATATTTCTAATTCTTGGATTAGAAATACTAGCAATTTATAAAGCTTGATTCTACATTCACCCAAACTGATTTTTTAGTTTTTATCAGAAAATCCATACGTTAAAATTTCTTTCAAAACTGTCATTTCAATATCCTGAATGGTTTTGAATTTAATGCAGTATCCGGTGATGTGTGCCTGGCCAATTTTATTTGAGAAATGAAGAGTGAGATAGGACTTATCTTTTATTCCCAATAAATAAATAGAGATTCCGGATTTGTTTGCACTGAGTCCGATTTGAAAACTAATCGCGGTATTGCCTTTGGCATCAACCAAGGTTAATTCGCCATAAGTGATTGTAGGATTACTAACGGTTTTACCATTCTCATCTTTTCCGTTAAAGAAACCCAATTTACATGTTGGATTGATTTGAATAATGAAATCATGTAATACCTGCATTTCCTTTTGTTTGGGTTCTGGAATAGATTTTAGATATAGCTTGATTTCTTCTTGTATATTCATCATTCTAAGATAAAGAAATTGAAGCAGAACTCAAATGGACATCTTGCTAAAATGGTAAAGCATGCAATTGGATTGAAGTTGAATGAATGGAAGAATAGTCCTTCTGCGTGAGGGGCAGCAACGGATATCCTTTTTGTCGCTTGAGGAGGTATTTTAATTCGTAGAAGAATAATAGTTTAACTAGGTATATCGACAAAAAGATAGCAGTGAATGACCCGACCCGCCTTCAAGCGGGGCACGCCCAAAAAAAAATATGAACTAATAAGAGGATGTTCTATTAGTTACCTTTTTGTCTTTCCATCATCAACATATTCATGATGCGAGTGAGTTCTGATTCTGTTACGAATTGGTAGTCTTTAGGTATGACAAATAGGCTATCATCAATAGGTGCAGGCAGAACCAGTTTTGCTTTAATATGAACAATATTTCCATCTTGATTGATGCGAAAATCCATTAACAAGCCATCGAGTTTTTTAAAAGCAGGATCTGGATCGACATAAAATGGACGAATTTGAGGCGTAAACCAAACCTCTGTTGTTTGCGGGCTTTGTGATTTGGGATACCTTTTAATCAGTGCTTTTTTACAAGTATATCCTAAGATTTTTTTTGACTCACCAGTAAGAATCACTTCAGTAGGTAATGAATCTTTTGCCATCATATTTTTGAAGGCAACCATTTCGCTATCGGTTTTAACCAAAGCCATTTTCTTACCAAAAACATTGAGTAGAATTGTCATGTTTTTCGCTTCTTGGTCGTTGATGGTTACATTTTTTCCGAAAGGCCCAACTCCCATTTCTGCTCTGCTTTTTTTCCCTTTGAAATACATCGCTGCATCTTTCGCTAGATAACCCATATTTGATTTTAGAGAAGGAGCAAGAGAATCATAGGTGATATCATACAATACCTTTCCTTCTTCGAGCACCACTTGAGCACCACAAAGACTTGCGAGATTGAATAATATAAGGAGTAATACAAATCTTACCATTGTAGTTTTTCTTTGTTTAAAAAAGCTGAAATACCTTTTTTACAATCCTCACTCGCACGAGCTTTTGCATTCATTTCACTTGCATATTGTAAAGCATCATACAAGCCTAAATTTTGCACTTTTGAAATCATTTCTTTGGTTAATGCAACACTTTGAGATGAAGTTTGTTTACATAAACGCAAGGCAAATTCGCGTACTTTTTCTTCTAATATTTCTGATTCATAAATGGCATGAATCAAACCTAAATTGTGGGCTGTATCCACATCAAAAACATCGCCAGTTAGTAGGATTTTTCTTGCTGCTTGTTCGCCAATTTTGCGTAACAAAAAGACCATCACAATTGCAGGAATAAATCCAATTTTAACTTCTGTATAAGCGAATTTAGCTTGGTGACTTGCAAAACAAAAATCGCAAATAGTAGCTAGTCCGCAACCACCAGCAAAAGCTTGTCCGTCTACCATAGATATGACAGGCTTTGGTGATTCATAAATCATGAGGAAAAGTTCTTGTAAGTGCTTTGAATCTTCTAGGTTTTCCTCATAGGTATTCGATTGTAATTTTTGAAGTGATTCTAAATCGGCACCCGAACAGAAAGTTTCTCCCGCTGATTTGAGCACAATCACTTTACAATCTGTATCATGAATGGCTAGACTGATTGTTGATTTTAATTCAGCAACAAAGGCATAACTCAGTGCATTTCTTTTCTCTGGACGGTTTAAGGTAATCCAAGCAATGCGTTCATTTAATTCGTATAAAACAAAGTTTTCCATCATTACAATGATACTTCAAAAGCTCCATATTTTAAAAGTTGCTTTTCATTTGACTTAGCAGGAATGGTATCTAAATTTGATTTCTGCCAAAGATTAAATTGGGTAATGGAAGTATCGCTTGGACATTGTTGAGTTCTTTGTGATTGAAAGAAAAATTTTCTGTCTGGTAGAGATGAGTATTGTGCCATCAAACTGGTATGATTTGAAAGTGAAATTTGATTGACATGAATATACCAGTAATGATTGAATGGCAAATTCACCAATTGGGTATGGTTGAATTCTTGATTCAAAAGTTCT
>JBMLPO010000281.1:0-2873 GCA_049242065.1 Bacteroidia bacterium | reverse complement strand
ATGGGCTTCGGTATTATAATAATCCATTGAGTCACAAGTTAATCCGCCCAAATTAATTCTTTGAAACTCATGATCCCATTGGTTAACAGCCAATAAAATAAATTTCTGACCTATTCCCCAGGTATCAGGCAAAGTTGTAATAAATGAACTGTCTATCATATACCAGTTCTCTTTATCATTTTGCTCTTTTTTTCCGATAATTGAGTATAAAACCCCGCCACTTTCGCCTACTGTAAATGACCCAAACTCAGTAAAAATATTAGGTTCTGGCACTCCACGGTTTTCGCAGATAGATTTAATATAATACACAATTTGGTCTATCATGTAACCATAATCGTATTCAACACCTAATGAGGTGTAAATAGGCATGCCTCCCCCAATATCTAAGGTATCTAAATCAGGACATACCTCTTTAACATCACAATAAACATTCACCAATCTTGTTAATTCACTCCAATAATAGGTAGTATCACGAATGCCTGAATTCACGAAGAAGTGAAGCATTTTTAATTTAAAATTGGGATGATTTTTGATTTTGGTTTCATATAAATCAAGCACTTTTTTGTGGCTCATTCCCAAACGAGAGGTGTAAACTAAAAAATTAGGCTCTTCTTCAGTTGCAATACGAATGCCTAATTTTGTGCTTGTTTGAGTGAATTTATTAATCAGTTCAAATTCTTCTGGGTTGTCTAAAACACAAACTAGGTTCTCATATCCCTTTTCAACCAAATCTGCCATTTTACGTGCATAAGATTCGGTTTTGTATCCATTACAAACAATATATTGATTCTTTTGAAAACTTCCTTTAGCCTCTAAAGATTGAATAATGTCCAAATCGAAAGCAGAGGAAGTTTCTAAATCTACTTGATTTTTCAAGACCTCATTTAATACAAAACTAAAATGAGAGCTTTTGGTACAATAACAATAGTTATAAGAACCCTTGTAATCATATTTCTGTAAAGCACTGGCAAATAAATCCTTAGCTTTAATAATCTGGCTACCGATCTTGGGCAGGTAAGTGAATTTCAAAGGTGAACCATATTCTTTCACTAGCGACATCAGGTCGATTCCATGAAAATGCAACTGATTGTCAATAACTTCAAACCCATGACGAGGAAAAAAGAATGTTTGATGAATCAGGTCTGTATACCTGTTACGTATGTGTGGAGCGCTCAATTTTTATATTTTTTGCAATGTTAAGCATTCAAAAAAAATTAAGGGTTAATTTTTTCACAAATGACAAATTTTTGAGAAAAACAGACAAATATGTGGGCTTTAAGTACTTAAAATTAGATATTTATATACAAATCACTGATAATCATAGTTTATTTAAAATCTGATTCATCTTTTAAAAGGTGCTTTTTAACGCCAAATCCTATATTTGCCTTACACCATCCCTTGGAGGTTTTGTGAAAAATGTAAAATTCATAACAATAGAATCAGATTTTGGAGCAGGTAAAAAAGGGGCCAAACTAGGACCTCAAGCTTTGCTCACCCAGTTAAAAAAATCAGGAGTTGAAAACTTCCAAAATCCTGAAGTTTTAAGAGTAAGTGCAGAAGATTTAAGTTCAGATAATCTGCATCCCTTCCTAAAAAATATAGATGCCATTATTGAGGTTCAACAAAGAGCAATCAAAGAAATTACTGCTGTTTTAGAAGAGGCAGATAAATTTCCAATTATCCTCTCAGGCGACCACAGCAACGGGTCTGCATCGATTGCGGCAATCAAAAATCTTTATCCAGATAAACGTCTTGGTGTGGTTTGGATTGATGCACATGCAGATTTACACAATCCATTTTCAACTCCTTCTGGCAATATGCATGGTATGCCTCTTGCCGCAGCTTTGGGTCTAAAACATGAAGTTGAAGACAAAAATGAAATTACCGATAAAGAACTTGAACTTTGGCAGGATTTAATGGAATTAGGTGATCAAAAAATTAGTCCTAAAATCCAATTTGAAGACCTCGTTTTTATTGATTTGAGAGATCTTGAGGAAGACGAAGAAGATTTAATCAATCAACATCAAATTAAATGGTTTAGTCCGGCATACAGAAAAGAACAGGGTATTTCAAAAATTTTAGAAGAAACCCTCGATTACCTTAAAAACGTAGATTTATTGCTTGTTTCTTTTGATGTAGATAGCCTAGATCCAGAAATTTCCATCGGAACAGGAACTCCGGTTCCTCAAGGTTTATCTAAAGATGAAGCTGTCATATTATTAAGTGGCTTATTGAAATCTCCTAAAATTAAAGCTTGGGAAATCACAGAGATCAATCCGCTTTTAGATAGGAATCATCCAATGGAAGAAGTGAGTGCTGAATTATTTCTTAGAATTTGGAATGAGAGCATAAAATAAATACCCAAAAATTAAAAAAAGGGAATTGGAAACACCAATTCCCTTTTTTTGTCCATTCTAGGTGAATCATGATTTTTTTGTATTTTGTGACGAACTTATGAAGGCCTTTAAATTACTTATATTTCTTACGCTTGGATCATATATTTCATTCGCGCAATCTGTGGATGAACTATTAGTAAAGCTTAAACAAAAAACCAATCAAGAGGATCGAGTTATTATTTTATTAGAACTATCAAATCAATACAAAAACACACAGATTCATACTGCTTTTGATTACGCGCTTCAGGCTTATAAAGAATCTAGTAAATCGGATTTACCAAAACTTTCTGGCGCAGCAGCTAGTCAGATAGGATTGATTTATTATCTCAAAAACGAGATAGATAGTGCCATTGATTTGTGTGGCAAAATCCATCATGTGCGAAATGCTATCTTAAAATCATTCCTTGATTCCGAGCATGCACGCGGCGAGCATCAACATCGTGCCATGACATCGCTCACCGCCAGCTATTTACGACG
>JBMLPO010000280.1:0-6811 GCA_049242065.1 Bacteroidia bacterium | reverse complement strand
TTATCCAAGTGGTCCAGTGGCTGCAGATGTTATTTTTAAACATCCTGATTTTGCAGGTATTCACTTTACCGGTTCTACTGCTGTTTTTCAAGATATCTGGAAAAACATCGGAAACAATATTCACAGATTTAAAACATATCCAAGAATTGTTGGAGAAACTGGAGGTAAAGATTTTATTGTGATGCACAAATCAGCATTGGTTGATGAAAGTGTTGTTGCTATGGTAAGAGGTGCTTTTGAATACCAAGGACAAAAATGTTCTGCTGCTTCTCGTGTTTATGTACCAAGTAATTTATGGCCTACTGTTAAAGAAAAAATGGTAGCTATGATGAAGACTTTTAAAATGGGTCCTACCGAAGATTTCTCTAATTTTATCAATGCTGTTATCGATGAAAAATCATTTGATAAATTAGCTGCATATATCGATGCTGCTAAGAAAGATGAGCGTTGTGAAATTGTTGCTGGGGGTAATTATGATAAGTCAAAAGGTTGGTTTATTGAGCCAACAGTTATTGTAACAAATGATCCTAAATACACGACCATGTGTGAAGAGTTATTTGGTCCAGTATTAACTATTTATGTGTACGATGCAGAAAAGTTTGAAGAAACTTTAGATCTGGTTAATACCACTTCTGATTATGCATTAACAGGTTCAATCATTGCACAAGATAGATATGCAATTGAATTAGCTACTTGGAAGTTAAGAAATGCTGCGGGTAATTTTTATATCAATGATAAACCAACTGGCGCCGTGGTAGGTCAACAACCATTTGGTGGTGCTAGAGGTTCTGGTACCAATGATAAAGCGGGTGCAATGATTAATCTATTACGTTGGGTGAGTTTAAGAACCATCAAAGAAACATTTGTTCCACCAACAGATTATAGATATGAATTCATGAATGAAGCATAATTCAATTATAAAAAAAACAAAAAGCCATTATTCGAAGGAGTAATGGCTTTTTTGTTATTTGATTTTAATTTGTTTGCTATAGTATTCATCATCAATCTTTCCATCTCCATCAAAATCTTCCATTCCAAAGAACTCTACCTGTTTTTTGTTTAATTTCATTTTGAATACATAATTCTGTTTTTTGGGAAATGTATCTGTTATGTATAAACTGTCTCCTTTTATCTGATAGTATCCATGAGGATCATAGGTAATACTATCCTTTAAATTACGATGCAATGAGTGGTATTTTCCATCACTAGTATAAGTGGTTTGGATATTTCTTGACCTCATTTTAGTCTCCCAATTTTCTCTCTTGGCAGAAAAAATTTGGGTATCATTTGTATTGTTGATGCTATTCAGTTTAATATTTAACTCTTCAATTTCCCAAGTTCCAATGATTCCTGTACTTCGGCATGCAGTTAATAAACAAATAAGGAGGAGGCTAAAATTAAATTTCATGATTCAATATAATGAAATCATAAAAGAAAACACTTGAATCTAATATGACCCAAGTGTTGGAATGGTTTTTACTTTTTGAAAACAACCAGGTTTTTAGCGTATTCCCAATTGCCTGCTTGTGTGGTATTTTTCATGTTTTCTTGTGGTTCCACCCAATATTTACCATTGATGACAAATTTAAATTCCATTGTTTTATCTTTTGGTAATTCTGAAATTGGCAAACTGATTTCCCATTTATTAGCTATTTTTTTCATCATGAATTTTTTGTCTTTGGGTTTCCAATCATTCATTTCCGAAGCGAGGTAAACATCTTTAATGGTGATTTCATCCATTTCTTTGGTCCAAAATCCTGCACCAGAAAGGTTTTGATATTGCTGGGGTTCAAAGCTAAATACCACCTTGTCATCAATGATTGAATAACCAAAAATATCCTTGCTTTCAATATTGTAAGTTTCTTCAAAACTTAAGTTGATTGCGCTATTATTCATCCCCGTTGGTTTAGCAAGATTCGCATCTGAATATTCTGTTTCAAATCCATCTACCTTAACTAATCCTTTACCAAAAATAGCTAGTCCAATTCTGATTTTATTGACATTCCAAGGGATGACTCTTTCTGTACTGATCTGAACCCAATCGTGGTAACCTCTAACTTTTTCTTCCTTAATGATAGTATTACCTTCTGTTGTAAAAGTGTTTTCAAGATTTTCATCATCAAATCCAATAAACAAAGCTGTCCAGTACTTTACATCTTCGGTTTTTACCCAAGCACTTAATTTCAACTTTTTCCCTCTGTAATCAATAGCTGAAAACGTTTGTTCAATAGTCCCACTGCCATATACTTCATCAATTTTTGAATGAATTTGAAGACAGTTTTTCCCTGATTTGGTATCTGTTTTTTCAATTTCCATTTTGTAATTACCAGCCCAGCTTCCGCCTTTCTTCCAGCCATTTGGCATTTCTTGTGAATGACCTAAAAAACTATTTAATAATAGGCCACCAATGAGTAAAATGAATTTCATATCAATTGTAATTTGTCTTACAAAAGTCTCTATCTATACAACAATAATTCACTCATAAACTCCCAAGTTTAAAATTCTCTATCCGAATTTAATTTTCGAAATTTCGAAATTGTTGAAATTTATTTTACTGATTAACAGTAGATTGCTTTAGAATTATTTTCTATAGGCAACTTTGTTGTCTTCTCATTCATTATAGCAATAGAAACATGAAAGCTATAAGTAAGTATCAAATCGAACAATGTCTAAAAGCAGATCGCAAAACACAGCGATTGGTTTTTGATACTTTGTATGCACCGATGTTTCGAATTTGTCAGCGATACTTAGTAAACACTGCTTTAACAGAAGATTGTGTTTTAAAAGGAATGATGAAAATGTTTCAACAACTTGAATCTTTTGTTTTTGAAGATGAATTCAGTCTTTACAAATGGTTGAGGCAAATTATGGTTAATGAGGCACTCATGGAATTAAGGAAAAAGAATAATTTCTATTTGATGCCGGAAGAACATTTACCTGAGTTGCCAGATCAACAAGATATTCTATCTAGTATGCAAGCAGAAGATATCAATAAGATGATTTTAATGCTTCCTACAGGTTATAGAACAGTTTTGAATCTATTTGTAGTAGAAGGATATTCTCATAAAGAAATCGCTGAAATGCTTCAGATTAAAGAGTCAACAAGTAAGACTCAATACATGAAAGCAAAAAGTAAACTAAAAGAATTGATTCAACAAGAAAACGGAGAATTAAATGGAACATTTGGAAAATAATATCATCAAACAAAAACTAGAAAGTTTAGATACTTTGCCTGAATACTATGAAGTTAATCTTCATTCAAAGTTTGATTTGGTGATGCAGGCCAATCAAAAACCTAAAAAGAATATCATGATTTGGCTGAGCCTACCTATTAGCATTGCAGCTTCCATTTTGTTGATTTTTTTTCTGTTTGATTTAAATGCTAATAAGAGTTTATCTGCATCAAAAATTCAGTTTGAGAAAACTAAAATTCAGTCCTTACCATTATCAACCAAACAAATTGTACTCGGTTATCCAACACGTCCAAAATTAAAAGGAAACTTAAACGTAAAAGTTCAATCAACTAAGCCTGCTACTCCTAATTTACAGCAAAACAAACCATTAATATCAGAGGCTCAATTGAATTTAAGGACTGATTCTATGGTATCAAATATTCCAGAACTGGCTCAAGCAACTTCAATAAAAAAGAAGAAAAATAGATTTCAAGATTTAGATTTTAATGAACAGATTATACCGGGAAACCTAGCATCAGAATCAAAGAAAGAAATCCATTTTGTAAAGTTCAAATTGCCTGATGGTGTGCTTGTGAATTCAGTTCAATCAGAAAAAATACTCAGTTACAGACAATCATTTTAAACTTATTTAATTACTCATTATGAAAAACATCTTTAAGAGGTGCATGGCTTGTATTGCCCTAATTTTAACCAGTTCAGTTTTATTGGCTGATGAAAGAATTAACAATGATACCTTGATTATTAAACTTAAATCGGGTTCGCAAATGAAGCTGGTTGGTTTTGATTTTAAAAGATTACAAACTTATAACAAGGCAGATTCTATGATGACTTTATTCTTTGCCGATTATGAGAAATCAATGAAAGGTCTTCAAGAATCTGATTACCCAAAAGAAATTCATTACCTCGTTGCCGAGAATGGAAAAAGAAGAATGAAGATACAGGATCCTGATTTTGCTGATGGATTTAATTTGGATAAAGAAGCTTATCAACTCAATGAAAATTTATCTAGTATCCATTTTGTTATTTATGATTTGATATCCAAAGTGCAAATACACTTATATCCACAAACCTATGCTGAGTTAAAGGATTGGAAGGAAATTAGTCTGAACAAAGCTCTTGAAAATTTAAAATCAAATGAAAAAGATTTTAAAAGGAATTATTTGTTTCAATTGAATGAAAAATCTAAAAATGAATTTGAAAAAATAAAGTTAGAAACCAATTCAAACGACCAGCTAGAAATTCATGCAGATGTGAGCACTTTATTAATAGGCAATCAATGGACTCCAGCAATTGGTTTGGAGGCTCGATTGATGTTTTTAAATAGATTTAATAAGCCTAGCTGGAGTGTGGGCTTGGTTTGGAATTCATATGGATTCTCCGACTTTAAAGAAGGTCAGTTTAAAAATTTTACATACAATACAGGAATAGATGGAAGGTTGATGTTTAATATGAATCAATATGGGGAAAAAACAAATTGGTTAGGAATAGAACTTGGACTCATCCTTCCCACAAATAATGAAACCCCTGCACTCAATGGCACATCTTATAAATTGATGGTTCATAATTCCTATAATAATTTCGGTTATTCTTTTGGTACCATCACTACTGGTGATAAAAAATGGCTGCCAGTTGTAGGTTTTAGACTTCCATTTTAAAGTTCGTTTATTTATAAAAAATTTGATTTCAAAGGATTCTGATTTTAATTTGTGAAGTTTAAAATCAGAATCCTTTTTTAATGAGAAAATTCTTACTTGTATTGGCTACTTTAATTTATGGCTTAAATGATGTAGCAGCTATCAATGCTCCCAATTTAGTTTCACCTACAAACGGTGGAAGTGTTTTTACAGGATTGATCATGAACTGGGATGCAGTAATTGGCTGCTCTCAATACCAATTGCAAATTGATACCAATCCCTCATTTAATTCCCCTGTTTTATTTAATACCACCAAAACTTACATCAATTCAAGCAGCAGCAATTCCGATACAGAACATTATATAGAAAATCTGTTTTATGCTTGTAATTATTTTTGGAGAGTACGCTGTTATGTGAGTGGTGATACATCCATTTGGCAACAAAGATCATTTACGACATTAAATGCTTTAACCCATACAAGTCCAGCAAATAATTCTGTTAACAATCCTGGTGTTACACTGAATTGGTTACCACATGCTGGAGTTGATTTTTACGATGTTCAACTTGATACTTCAATTAATTTTAATTCACCGGCATTAAAAGCTGCTACTAAATTCTATATCAATTCAAGTGATGGCAATTCTGATACCCAACATTATTTTGAAGATTTGTATTTTGGAGTTGTTTATTATTTGAGGGTCCGTTCAAGAAATTTAGTAGATACTTCATCATGGACTAATCCTTGGCAGTTGAGCACTACCGATACAATGTTTTTGAGTTCACCTGCTAATGCCTCTATTAATAATACTGGAGTTAATTTAAATTGGTTTCCCAATCCAGGTGTTGATTTATATGAAGTTCAAATTGATACGGTGCCAGGATTTAATTCTAATCAGTTTAGAAGTTTTAATAAAACTTATATCAATTCAACGGATGGGAATAGTGATACACAACATTATATTGAAGATTTATACTTTTCTCAGAAATATTTTTGGCGAGTACGTGCCATTAATTTAGTTGATACCACCAAATGGAGTCCTGTTTGGGAATTTACAACTAACAATGTAATGAACTTAACTAGCCCAAGTACTGCATCAGAATCGTGGGTTGGTTTAACATTAAATTGGCTTCCATATGCAGCTGTTGATTTCTACGATTTACAGGTTGATACTTCATTGAATTTTAACTCGCCTCAATTGAGAAATATTACTAAAATCTATATCAATTCAACAGATGGTAATTCGGATACGCAGCATTATTTGGATGAATTGCTATTTGGTACAAAATATCATTGGAGAGTGAGAGCAAGAAATTTAGTGGATACCAGTGTTTGGAGCAGTGTTTGGAATTTCACAACACGAGACTACGTAACTCAATTATCACCTTCTACCAATTCACAAAACTGGGCTGGCTTAACATTGGATTGGTTACCACATCCTGGTGCTGATTTTTATGATGTTCAAATTGATACGAATCAAAGTTTTAATACACCTGCTTTTAAATCTGTTTCAAAAACATTTATCAATTCCACAGATGGTAATGCAGATACTTATCATTTTTTTGATGACTTGTATTTTGGAAAAACCTACTATTGGAGAGTTAGAGCTAGAAATTTAAGTGATACCAGTGCTTGGTTTCAAACTTGGACATTTACAACTCGTGATTATGTAACTCATGTTTCTCCAGCTAGTAATACCAATCAATGGACAGGTTTAACATTGGATTGGTTACCGCATACAGGTGTTGATTTTTACGATATTGAATTAGATACTACCAATCAGTTCAATTCACCTGCTTTTAAATTTGCTTTTAAGAATTACTTCAATTCAAATGATGGCAATACGGACACCTATCACTTTTTTGAGGATTTGTTTTTCGGAAGAACCTATTACTGGAGAGTAAGAGCGAGAAATGGAGTTGATACCACAAGTTGGAGCACCGAATGGACCTTTAATACCAATGATTTTGTAACATTATCAAGCC
>JBMLPO010000279.1:0-3959 GCA_049242065.1 Bacteroidia bacterium | reverse complement strand
TTTCCTTGCTGACTTTCAGTATAACCAGAAAACAAATAAGCATGTGGTTCTAATTGTTTCACATTTACTAAATTATCACTTGAAGTTCCACCCCATGTATAATCCCAAATTTTCTTTCCTCTTTGGTCGAGTTTAATGGTCCAATAATCAAAAATACCAATGGCATTCTGACTTTTAACAGTATTAATTCCACTGTTTGAAATACCGCTGATTAATATGCCACCATCAGCAGAAATATTAAGAGAAGAAAATACATCTGTACTTGAACCACCATAAGCATTATCCCAAACTTTTTTCCTATTGGCATCTAATTTTACTAACCATAAATCAGGGGTACTTAAACCAAAACTTGAAACAGATTTATCACCGTCTAAATTAGATTCAGAATGCCCAGCCAACAAGATTGAACCATCTTGCAATAACTTTACACTGCCTAAAACATCTTCACCTTGTCCGCCAATAGTTTTGTCCCAAACTTTTATTCCTGATGCATTGATTTTGATTATCCAATAATCACCAAAAGAACTTTTTGCTGCTTCAGATTTAGAAGCACCAATTGGACTATTCGACATTCCACCTAAAATAAAACCATTGTCGGCTGTAGGTTCTAAGGTAAAAAATTGCTCAGTTCCACTTCCACCATAAGTATAATCCCATTGTTTTACTCCAGATGAATTGGTTTTTACCACCCAGAAATCTATGTCTCCAATTTGGGTTGCAGACTTATCTCCACCGATGCCACTTTCAGAATATCCTGCTAAAATATAACCACCATCTGCAGTTTGATAAACCGAAACAAGGTTATCATCTAAAGTTCCACCAAATCTTGCATCCCATTGTATATTGCCCAATGAATTCAATTTAACAATCCAATAATCGGCGCCTCCCCTATTGTTTTGAGTTTTATCGCCACTGATTCCACTGTAAGAAATTCCACCCAATAAATAACCATTATCAGATGTTTTGATAATGCTTCTTAACTCATCATAATTAGAACCACCAAAACGCCTTTCCCAAAGTTTAAAACCATCTGCTGACATATAATTAATCCAATAATCTGCAGAACCTTTACTTGCAGAAGTGATGGTTCCACCTGGTAAACTTTGGGTGTATCCTGCAAGCATATAAGAGCTATCTAGAAAATTTATAGTTGAAAAATTTCTATCGATATTGGTTCCACCCAAACGGTATTCTTGCACTTTACCCTGACTTTGAACTACATATATTTGTTTAGTGGCACTTGTATCTGGGCAGCCAAAAGAATTAGTATTTACAACTCTTGCATCATACCATCCACCTTTTGAAAATACTCTATTGATATTGGCTTGGGTGGAAGAAAACAAATCGCTAAACATCCACGAACGAAGTACAGAACCTTGTGTTGTATCGGTAAAAGTAAAAACGTTTTTATTCGACATTCCCATAAGATTGCCAGCACCTGTGCTTAAAATAAAACCAGAATTGGGCTTGGGATTAACCGTTATTTGAACTGATGAAGCAGCGCCTTGACAAGAAAAACCATTTTGGGTAATAATAGGAACAATTGAATAAAAAATATCTTGGGGATTTGTTGTATTGTTTACCAAAGTATCCCAAATAAAATTTTGCGTAGTACTATTTTTATTGCCTGAAATTGTTGAAACGGAAGTAGAGGTATAATTAAAATTTAATCCAGCACCAGTTGGAACCGAAGTCAATAACAATTCAAGTGTATTTTCGGAACAAAGTGAACGAGAACCTGGACCAGAATACGCTGGAACAGGATTCATTTTAATCAATAACCAATTTGATGTATCAGCTAAAGCGGTTCCAGCTCTAGAAATTCTTCTCCATTTTCTAAAACTCACTGATTGGGTTTGAAGTGCTATTTTCTGTGTAGTTACAGAATTAACTATTGTGATAGTATCTGCGTATTGCCATAGCCAAGGTGCAGGAACAGTATCTGGATTTATATTGATTAAATAAGAAGTTGATGTGCCACAAACATTGGGTGTAGCTGTTTGAATCTCAGTAAACCTGCTTGCAAAAACAGATTGTACTAAAATAAAACTCAGTGCAAATAATATTGTAGATAGTCTATTTTTCCTTTGATTCATACCTCGGAAAAATAGCTAAGGAAGGCCTAATAGAAAAGTTAATTTTGATGAAAAATCAAAAACTTTACAAAAACGAATTAAAACAATCCGTTTGTTTCTGCTTCAATTCTAGATATGATACTTCCTAAATGCTCATTGTTTTCAGCAAAGTTCAAATCATCTACTTCAACAATAATGTGTTTTCCGCGGTATGAACTCATCCAGGCTTCGTAACGTTCATTTAATCTTCTTAAATAATCTAAACGAATGCTGTCTTCGTACTCACGTCCACGTTTTTGGATATTGTTCACCAAACTAGGAATACTGGCTCTAAGATAAATCAATAAATCAGGAGCTTTTACAGTTTGTACCATCGATTCGAATAATCTTTGGTACGTATCAAAATCGCGGGTACTCATTAAACCCATGCTATGCAGATTGGGTGCAAAAATGTTTGCGTCTTCATAAATGGTTCGGTCTTGAATCACATTTTTCTTTCCTTTTTGAATTTGTAACAAAGAATTGTAACGTGTATTCAAAAAATAAATCTGCATATTGAAACTCCAACGTTGCATATCTTCATAGAAATCACTGATATAGGGATTGTCTTCTACGTTTTCATAATGTGGTTCAAACTTGTAATGTTTAGATAACAAGGTTGTTAATGTTGTCTTTCCCGACCCGATATTTCCTGCGATTGCTAAATGCATAATCCTAATCTCTATATATTCTGAAAACAATAATACGTCTAATTAAACAAATGTAAAAAGAGAATTGTGTTTGAAAGAATTTTGTGGAAAACACTTTTACATTTCTTCAAACATTTTTTGGCTCATATCTCTCTAGAACACCTGCAAAATCCAAGCACACAGCATAGTAGGTTTATTTTATAGAAATGTGACCCAAGAAATTCCGATTTGCTTGGCAAGAAGTTTGTTTTCTTCTATTTTGCATCATGCAGATTCAATTTTTCGGTGCTGCCAGAATGGTAACAGGCAGCAAACATTTGATTACAACTTCAAAAGGAACTAAAATTTTACTTGATTGTGGTTTGGTTCAAGGTCGTTTTGATAACAAAGATGATCTCAATCGTTATTTTGGATTTGATCCTGCTTCGGTAGATTATTTGATTCTATCACATGCGCATATCGACCATGCCGGTTTGATTCCAAGATTGGTTAAACAAGGCTTTAATGGAATTATATTTTGCACCCCAGCAAGTTTAGATTTGTGTAAAATTATGCTGATGGATTCTGCACATATTCAGGAGCAGGATTTGGCTTTTGTAAACAAACGTAGAAAAAGAAAAGGTCAGGAAAAAATTGAAGCCATCTATGGTGTTGAAGATGTTGAAAAGGCGATAAGTCTGATGCAGGAAGTGGGCTATGACCAGGATTTGAAAGTGGATTCTGAATTCAAATTTCACTTTACAGATGCAGGTCATTTAATGGGTTCTGCATGTGTTCACCTGGATATCAAAACAGGAACTGGCAAATCAAAGAAAATTACTTTTACAGGTGATATCGGTAAATATGGCGATTCAATTCTTCGCGACCCACAAGAGTTTGACCAATGTGATATTCTAATATGTGAAAGTACTTATGGCAATAAAAAACATCCGGTTGCTATTGATGCCGAAGCAGAATTACTTTCAATCATCAACCATACCTGCGTTGAGAAAAAAGGTAAATTAATCATCCCTGCTTTTAGTGTTGATCGTACCCAGGAGATTGTTTATTTATTAGACAAAGCTTACAACGATGGAACTTTACCCAATATCAAAGTGTTTGTAGATAGTCCGCTTTCTGTTAAAGCCACCAATATTATGCGTGAACATGATGAATGTTACCGCGAAGAATTTTTGGATTATATAGCCAAAGACCC
>JBMLPO010000278.1:0-2152 GCA_049242065.1 Bacteroidia bacterium | reverse complement strand
ATTAACTTGCAAAGATTGCAGATTACAAATCGACATTTGCAGAAAATGCAAAAATCTTATATGATATTTAGATTACTATTTATTCAAATTTCACTCAAATTTATTTGAAAGAAACTAGTAAACTTGTTAAAAGGTTAAATAATGGAAGAGCTTATTTTTATAGTTGAAGAAAGCGATGAAGGAGTTTAAACAGCCAAGGGTTTAGGTGTTTCTATTTTTACTGAGGCTGGAACTAAAGAGGAATTAAGAGAATCTGTTAAGGATGCGGTTCGTTGTCATTTTGAAGACAATCGTCCGAAACTAATTAGACTTCAATTTGTGAGAGAAGAAGTTTTTGTTTTATGCGATTAATATGAAGTATTTCAATTCAGGAATTAATAGATGTGCTTAAAGTTATAAAGTAAAGTTGAGGCTTGTTTAAAAAATAAATCCTCAATCGACTAATCAATTGAGGATTTTTCTACTTAATAAATATAAACTTAAACCTTCTTTACAAATTCACTTTTTAAAGCCATTGCGCCAAATTCAGGTACTTTACAATCAATATTATGATCACCTTCAACCAATCTGATATTGTTTACTTTGGTACCAACTTTTATTGATTTAGAAAATCCTTTTACTGGTAAATCTTTGATGATGGTTACTGAATCTCCATCTTGAAGAATATTACCATTTGAATCTTTAACTACCAATTTGTAAGGGTCTTCTTCTACTTCTTGTGGATTCCATTCGTGGGCACATTCAGGACAAACCATTAAATGGTCCATTTGGTAAGTGTATTCGCATTTGCAAATAGGGCAAGGTATAATTGTATCGCTCATTTGGGCGAAAAGTAAACATTTTCAAAAGATTAAAATATGAGTTTAGTCTTTTTCTGAAAATACCTTGGTTTTATTTGAAAATACAGACAATAAGTTGGCAATTATTCCACTCGCACACATTTGTACTTTTGTGTATGTTTTAATTCACCGGTTTTTAGGTTAACAATTTGTTCTTCTGCTGTAGCAAAGCTTAGTGAAGGATTTTTCATCTCTTCTTCACAGTTGGGAAGTTTTGTTTGATCTGATACTTCTCTTGTATTGACAAGTGCTAAAATTATTAAATTATCTTTTTCAATTTTATATTCATCTTGGTATATAAAATCATGAATCCCGTTTCCATCTTCTACTTTAGCAACACGTAAATATTGTTCATTGGTTGTTTCAGAACCATCATTGCCAACTAAAAAGAAATTTCCAACTTTTTTATGAATTTCTCCTCCAAGTTCATAACTAACACCACTTTTGTTGTTCTTTACCATGTTAGTTATATTATCTCTCTCTCCATCATTATACCTGATTTGACTTACAGTAAAATCGCCCATTACTTCAATAGTTGTATCTAAATAAGTAACTTCTAATGCATCTTCACTGATTAGTTCATTAGTGGAGTTTAAATTGTTGATACTATCTTGTTGTGCTTTAATACTTGCAGAATCAATAGTGTTTTCTGCTGGTGTACTTGAATTTGAGCCACATGAAGCTAATAAAAATAGTGAGAAAAGAAGAATAAGGCTTGTTGATGATTTTAACATGGTTTTTAATTTTCTGCAATTAAACTATAAATCTTAATAATTGGAATAGTTTAAGAAATGCTAAAGTTTAATGCTATAAAAACGGATTTTATAAGAATGATAATTGGAAATTTAATTCAGCTTCATGAGCAAAGAGGCTAAAAATCCAATGTCTTTCTTAAGTTTGTAGGATGAATAACAATGATATCATTCGCCGAGTTAGGTATACATTTAATTTTAATGATTCAAAAATGTTGGAGCTATTTGCAGAAGGCGGCGCTTTGGTAGATAGAGAAACTTTAAGTAATTGGCTGAAAAAGGACGAGGATCCTGATTTTAAACCTATTTACGATAAAGATTTAGCTGCTTTTTTGAATGGGTTTATTATTTTAAAAAGAGGAAAAAAGGAAGGTGAAATTCCTAATCCAGAAAAGAGTTTAAACAACAATTTGATTTTTAGGAAACTCAAAATTGCTTTGAACTTAAAAGATGAAGATATTTTGGAAATACTCAAACTTGCCGATTTCCAATTTGGCAAGCACGAATTAAGTGCCTTGTTTCGAAAGCCCGATCAAGATAAATTTAGGGAATGCAAAGACC
>JBMLPO010000277.1:0-5499 GCA_049242065.1 Bacteroidia bacterium | reverse complement strand
GCAGGTATTTGTTTGATGATTTTATAAAAATGCTTTAGATTGTACCTTCATCTAAACTATTTTATGAGAAAAATTTTACTAATTCTTTGCTTCATTGGAATTGGTTTTACAAGTTCAAAAGCGCAAAAAACAAAGATAAGTTGGGGACAGAAAGCTGGATTAACCATTTCGGATGCGGCTCCCGATTTTGAAATTCTCGGTTCAATTGATGGTTATTACTACACGCTCATCAAACATTATGCGAATGCCGCAAGCAAAAAAGTAAACATCATTACCAGAATCACTTTATTGAAATTTGACGCCTCTCATAACCAATTATTTTCTAAAGATATTATTCCTGAATCTGGTTCAGGATTTTTAAAAGCATTTACTTACAGCGATCACTTCCAATTTTTTTACCAAGGTTTAGATGAAAAGAAAAGAACAGCTTTGTATGTTCAGGATATTGGTTTAGAAGGAAATGAACTTTCGGTTCCTCAACTTATTGATTCAAGATCACCACAAAAAGCAGGATTTGAATCCTATCATATAGAACAGTTTGATGGCGATAAATTCCTCGTTTCTTATAATTATCAATTTGATGTAAAATCAGCTTCCTATTTATTAAACTCTAAATCCTCCATTATTGTATTCAGTCGTTTGTTCCAAAAAGTGTATGAAGCAGAACTTGGAGATATTACGAAAGATTCAAAGGTTATTCACAGTCAATTATTTGGTGCAGATAATGGTAATTTGGTCTTATTGAACACGGCAGCAGGTAAGGCTAAAGCAGAATACCAACATCAGCTTGCAGAATGGAATTATGAAACCAAAGAGTACCGAAAAATAGCATTGGGAATCAAAGAGAAAAGTGTAAAATTCTCTGAAAATGAAAACCAATTTATTGCTGTGGCTTTAACAGCAAGAGCCAATAATGAAGCCAGTGTGAACTTGATTTTTCAAAGTGTAGATAGAGAAAGTTTTAAAACTGATGAAGCTGTAGAAATAGATTTAAATCAGAACAGTGTTGGAGAGTATATTGCCATCAATGAAGAATTTGAATCAGAAAAATCAAAAGAAATCAAACCTTATAAAAAGTTCAACTTCAATAAAATTTCATTGAAGAAGAATGGAAATTTTGTTTTGAGAATTGAAGAATCTATTGATTATGGTACAAAGTTCATTTCAAATTCAGGAAATATCATACTTGTAAGCATAGATAATTGGGGAAAATTGAAATGGGCTAAGATGGTTCAAAGGGCCAATCAAGTTCCAGAAAGCAATCCAGAATTGGCAGCAGCATTGGAATTTGAAATAGGGGATGTATCTTATTTTATCTATAATGACCATGCTGAAAACACAAAAGCAGATGGGTTTTCAGCAGGTTTTCAAGCAAAGCCTGTGAATATTTCAAAACCACAAACAGCTGTAGTAAGTTGGGTGGGAATTGATGCAAACGGAAAATTTTCTAAAGGATTGATTGAGGACATTTCTAATATGGAAAGGTCGCTTTATTTTAACCCACAAATAAGTAAAATGAATAGAGATGGAAATGGAGTCATCATGCTAATGGGAGTTGACAAAACCAAACTATCCTATAAACTTGGAACTATTAAATTTTCTATCCAATAATATTAGAATTTAAATACCACACAAATGAGCGCAATTATCGACATTCACGCCCGTCAAATACTGGATTCAAGGGGCAATCCAACTGTTGAAGTAGAAGTTATTACTGAAGATGGAGCTTTAGGAAGAGCTGCAGTTCCTTCAGGAGCTTCAACCGGAATTCATGAAGCAGCTGAATTACGCGATGGTGATTCAAAAGTTTATATGGGTAAAGGAGTTTTAAAAGCGGTTTCAAATGTAAATGAGGAAATAGCTGATAAATTAATTGGTTATGATGTGTTTGAACAAAACCAGATTGACCGTGCCATGATCGCTTTAGATGGAACCGAAAACAAAGGAAGATTAGGAGCGAATGCCATATTAGCTGTTTCATTAGCTGCTGCTAAAGCTGCTGCTATTGAGTGTAATATGCCATTATACCGCTATATTGGTGGTGTAAATGCCAATACACTTCCTATTCCATTAATGAACATTTTAAATGGTGGAGCTCATGCCGACAATGCCATCGATTTTCAAGAATTTATGATTGTTCCTACCAATGCCGATACTTTTAGTGAAGCATTACAAATGGGTACTTCAGTTTTCCATCACTTGAAATCGGTATTGAAGAAAAAAGGGTATTCAACCAACGTTGGTGATGAAGGTGGGTTTGCTCCAAATATTCAATCTAATGAAGAAGCAATTGAAACCGTTCTAACTGCTATTGAAGCAGCTGGCTTCAAACCAGGAAAAGATATTTACATTGCCATGGATGCTGCTACCAGTGAATTATGGGATGAGAAAAAAGGATTATACGTTTTCAAAAAATCAGACAAACGCGAATTGAGTCCGGCTGATATGGTTTCTTATTGGACAGAATGGGTGAATAAATATCCAATTATTTCAATAGAAGATGGTTGTGCAGAAGATGATTGGAATGGATGGGCACAATTAACCAAAGCCATTGGATCTAAATGTCAGTTGGTTGGAGACGATTTGTTTGTAACCAATGTAAAACGTTTATCTCAAGGTATTAAAGATGGAGTTGCGAATTCAATTTTAGTTAAAGTAAACCAAATTGGCTCTTTAACAGAAACCATTGATACCGTAAACATGGCTACCAAAGCAGCATATACCAATATCATGAGTCATAGAAGTGGTGAAACAGAAGATACCACAATTGCTGACTTAGCTGTGGCTTTAAATAGTGGTCAGATTAAAACTGGTTCTGCTAGTCGCACTGACAGGATTGCCAAGTACAATCAGTTATTGAGAATAGAAGAAGAATTAGGAAATACTGCATATTTCCCTGGAAAAGATTTTAAATATTCTAACTAAAAAATGGGCCCCGGTTTACCGGGGCCTCTTTTTCTTCAGATGAAAATCAGGATAAAGCCCATCATTAGAAACAAATACTTTCTGGCAAGTTTTGCCTTTGTTTTGTTATTGCTTTTGAATGATAGAAATAGCGTATTTGATCAATATAAATACAAGAAAGAATTGAAGGCTGTAGAAGCCAAACACAAATTCTACCAAGACGAAATAACCCGACTTAGAAAAGAAAAAGAGGAGTTATTTGGTTCCGAAAAAAATCTAGAAAAATTCGCTAGAGAAAAATACCTCATGAAAAGAGATGATGAGGATGTTTTTGTGATGATTGAAAACGAAACAGAAAAGGAGAAAGAATAGTTATTTCTTTTTCTTCTTTTTATCCAGTGATTTTAAGAATTGCGACCAAGCAAAAACATCTAATACAGGAATAGGTTGAGCTTGTCCAGCATAATAGGCTCTATTAGCAACTTGGTTAAATGTCCAAGATGAGTTTGCCAAAGCATCATTAGCTAGTTCGCCAAAATCTATAGACGGTTTTCTCCTTAAATTATTTTGCGCTATTGTTAACTCATCCATAGGAATGGTTGTTCTGCTGAACATGTAATCCAATTCTTCCGGAGTAGGATTAGGACGATAAACCATTTCTGGTAAAAAGAAAGTATCTTCTACTAAGGTAATTACTGAGTTTAATTTACTGCCGGGGATTGTTTCAGGAATTTTAAAATACCTAGGCTCAAAACCAATACAGGTAAAAACAATCACATCATTCTTTTTGGCAACAAAAGAAAAATATCCTTGCATATCTGAATAAGTCCCCTTGTTGGTTCCTTTGATTCTGATGGTTACATAAGGCAAAGTTTTTGAACTATCAATATTCACCACAAATCCTGTAAACTGCACCAATTCGGGATTCTTAGCTGAAGCTGGCTGGGTTTGAGCCATCGCATTTTTCAAACCAAGAAATGAGATGAGGAGAAGAAGTACTTTTAACTGATTTGGCATGAATTGAATATTTTACGCATAGTACGAATGAAAACTGAAATAGTAACAACAAATTTATAACAAAACTCCGGCTATTAAAGTTCCAATTACAATTAAAGGACTTGGAACTTTTGTACTCAATAATAAAAATAGGGTACTCAATAGCACTATCATGTTGTTCTCATTAATTTGAACAGGCAGGAACAAGAGATAAGCAGAGGTAATCACTAAACCTGCAGAAACGGCACTAATTCCTTCAATTGCATTTTTAACAGGACTGAAATTTTTTAGTTGGCTCCAAATAGGATAAACAAAAAAGATCAACAAGATTCCTGGTAAAAATATTCCAATGCTACCAATACCTGCACCCAGAATTTGACCTCCTAAGCCCCAGTCGGACATAGCTAAAGCACCAGCAAATGCTGAAAAACTAAACACAGGACCTGGCACAGCTTGCAAAATACCAACACCTGCTAGAAACTGATTAGCCTCAATATAATGTTTGTAGTCAACAAACTGGTTGTACATCATAGGAATTAAAACATGGCCACCACCAAAAACCAAACTACCATAACGAAAGGTATTTTCAAATAACCTAATGGGCTTAGCTTGGGTTAGAAATCCCAATCCCGCAGCAAGAAAAAAGATAGCAAAGAACAGGATTAAATTACTCCAATTGATATTTTCTATAGGTTTAGCTTTTTCAATTTTACCTCTAGAATTGATAAAGCTACTGACCAATCCTCCAGCCAATAAAATCAAAGGAAAGATAAAAGGAGTATTGGATACAATTCCCAAAAAAGAGGAGCAAATCAATAAGACCCAATGATAAGGCTTGGTAATAAATAGTTGTGTGAATTTATAAGCTGCGTAAATAATAAAACCCGAAGCCATGGGTTGTAGGTATTGTAGAAACTTTAACTCTAAAGTGCCTGGTAGAATTGAAATAGCCAAAGCAAAGGTTGTCATGATGAAACATGCAGGAGTAATCCAAACAGCAAGGGTTAAGAAAGCGAGTCTGGGACCACCAATTTTAAATCCTATAGCAGTAATGGTTTGTGTAGAAGTTGGACCTGGTAAAATGCTGCAGAGGGAATTCAATTCAATTAATTCAGCCTCTGTAATATAATTCTTTTTGAGTACAAGTAATTTCCTGAATTGGGTGAAATGTATTTGTGGACCGCCAAAAGCAGTAAGCGCTAATTTCAGGATATCCAATAGAAATATTAGTTGTCTGAATTGTTTGAACTGCTTACCTGTCATTAGGGCGAATTTATTGATTTCGGGCTTGAATTGTTTAATTTTTCAATCAAAATGAATAAAAGAATAAAAATGCCCGACTGCATCATCATGAATTTCAAGAGATGTTTTTTTCTTAACAATAAAAAGGAATGTATGAATTGAATTGTGAATAACTTGAGTTGTAGTCACGAAGGGTGCCTTGTATTTTTGTTTCTGCTGATAAAAGTTTTGAATTAACAACAAGACTTTCATAGATTGCAGGGCACTTAAAAGCCGGAATAAGTAAAGAAAGAACGAGATATGAAATTTATAGTTAATAGCAGTGTTTTATTAAGACATTTGTCTTACATCGATGGT
>JBMLPO010000276.1:0-3330 GCA_049242065.1 Bacteroidia bacterium | reverse complement strand
CATAAGCCGGCGGCTAAAATTCGTGTTTGTTTATCGGTCTCAATATAATCTTCCAAACCTGGTTTTTGGATGAATGGCATCTTCATCATACACCTTTCATTGAGCTCTGCTATACCTAAGAAACTAATTTTATCTTCAAGAAATAATTGCACGGCTACTTCATTCGCTGCATTTAAAATACATGGCATATTACCACCCTTATCCATTGCATGATATGCCAAGGCCAAGTTCCTAAATGTTTCGGTATCGGGTTCTTCAAAATCTAAACGATTAAAGGTTTTGAAGCTGGTTCTTGGCCAATTGTTTTGTTTCCTATGTGGGAAATAAAATGCATATTGAATGGGCAATTTCATATCGGGTAATCCCATTTGGGCTTTGATACTTCCGTCTTCAAATTCTACCATCGAATGGATGATACTTTGCGGATGTACTACTACTTTAATTTTATCTCCATTTACTCCAAATAACCATTTGGCTTCAATCACTTCCAATCCTTTGTTCATTAAACTGGCAGAATCAATCGTGATTTTGGCACCCATGCTCCAATTGGGATGTTTGAGGGCTTGGGCTTTTGTTACTTGTTTTAACTCATCTATTTTCTTTCCTCTAAACGGACCTCCAGAGGCTGTTAAAATAATGTTCTCTATAGACTCAAGGTTTTCTCCTACCAAGCATTGAAAGATGGCGCTGTGTTCACTATCTACAGGTAATAAGTCGACATGGTTCTCTGCACATAATTGGGTAATCATTTCACCTGCTACTACCAAAGTTTCTTTATTGGCCAATGCAATGCGTTTTTTATTCTTGATGGCTGCAATGGTTGGAAGGAGTCCGCTGTAACCTACCATGGCTGTTAAAACAATATCTGCAGAGGTAATCGACATGAGATCTGAGATAGATTTTTGTCCTGCAAATACTTTGATATCATGTGAATCTAAAACCTCTTTTACTTGTTGGTATTTCGTTTCGTCGGCAATCACCACATGATTGGGTTTGAATTCTATGGCTTGTTTGATGAGTAAGTCTGCATTACTATTTGCAGTTAAAACTTCTACTTCTAAATCATTTGGATTCTCGCGAATGATATCCAAAGCTTGTGTTCCTATAGAGCCTGTTGAGCCTAAAATGGCAATTTTTTTCTTTTCACTTGCTGACTGCATGCCCGCAAAATAAACGAATTATTTGTTTTCATCTTGTTGAAATATAGAATCTATCAACATGCAAGTATTGAAACCATTCAAATCAGCATTTCATTTGATAGTGTTGAGCTATTTCTTTTTGAAATCGGTTTGGCTTAGGGATGGCAGGGGAAAGCCTGTTGCAGGGATGGCTTGTGGATATGGTTTTTTGCAGGCGACCGGAGGAAGCCATGCAAAAAACCAATAGCCGCAGCCATACCAAGACAGCTTGGAACGAACAGCCCGGCGCGCCGGCTTGGAAGGATTTTGCTTGTTGGAAAAATAAAACTGAGCCGGCGGGAAAGCCCCTACAAAAATGAAAGGAGTTGGTCTGCCAATTTTCTATCGTTGCTCAAACGAGGCACTTTGTTCTGCCCTCCCAGTTTGCCCATGGAACGCATTAAGTTGATGAAAGAATTTTTTGGCAATGCTCTTAATACCAATGGTCGTAATATGCTACCAGCGATTAAGTCTTTATAATAAATATTTTTCATCTGCATGGCTGCATCTACTTCTAATGCAAATTGTTCTAATTGAAGAGGTGCTGTTGCAAATTCTACAAACCATTCGTGATAGGGTAAACCTGAGGCGGGATTCACCTGAGGTGCAACTGTAAACTCTATGACTTCAATACCATGCTTCTTGGCTACACTCATCAAGGCATACTCCACTTCCTCTCCTATTACATGCTCTCCAAAGGCTGAAATAAAATGTTTGATTCTTCCGCTCACTACAATTCTATATGGTTGGAGTGATACAAACTTTACAGTATCACCAATATTGTAGCCAAAGAGGCCTGCATTGGTATTTAAAATGATGGCATAATTTTTATCTAACTCCACATCTTTTAATGAAATCCTAGTTGGGTTTTCATTGAAGAATTCATCGACTGGTATGAACTCATAAAACATTTTGTTATTGGTTAATAACAACAATCCTTTTTCGGTTTGAGAATCTTGATAGGCAATAAATCCTTCAGATGCAGGATAGGTTTCGATGGTATTTATTTTCCTTCCAATGCTTTGCTCAATGCGGGCTCTATATGGTTCGAAATTAACGCCTCCATATACAAAAACAGAAAAATCGGGAAACAATTCACCAATGGTTTTTCCGCTTTTTTCTATGAGTAAATCGAAATACATCTGCACCCAAGGTGGGATACCACTAATTAAACTCATGTTCTGATCATAGGTTTCATCTACTATGGCTCTTACCTTTTCTTCCCAATCATCGATACAATTGGTAGGATAAGATGGCAATTGATTTGTGCGTAAATATTGCGGAACATGGTGGTTTACAATGCCACTTAATCTGCCGGTAAATACGCCATTTTTTTTATCCATTTCTGGACTCCCTGATAGAAAAATCAATTTGCCATCTACAAATTTTGCATTGCCAGTTTCTGCGATATAACACAAGAGTGCATTCCGAGCAGAATTGATATGATATGGAATGGAATCTTTGGTAATGGGAATGTACTTAACTCCCGAGGTGGTACCTGAGGTTTTGGCCCAATACAAGGGACGGCCTGGCCAACATACATTGGCTTCACCTTGCACTGCTGCATCTATATAAGGTCGAAGTCCTTCATAATCTCTAACAGGAACCTGCTTTTTGAAATCATCATAGGATTGGATGGATGCAAATTGATGATCGATTCCAAATTTTGTAAGTGCCGCTTTTTGAAGTAATTCTTTTCGAATTTGCTCTTGGTGCTGCACAGCTTTTTTGCTATCACTTTTTACTTGATTGGCAATATATGCTGCAAAAACTTTGGCTAAAACAGATTTGATTCCCATAAGGGTGCAAGCTATTTATTTTTTATGATAATGAGGAGTATTAATTAATCAACATCGATTCATCACCATGGGTTGTAAGCCATGATGATGAAAAATCGGTTATCTGCTTATTTACCTAAGTGCTAATCTAATTCTGATAATCAATGAGATTATTATTCTTTCTTTTGAAAAGGAATATTTCCTTATGCTAAAATCTAATCAGTCTTTAGGTACATAGGATTGGGGGGGAGATGCATGAATAAAAAAACCGGTTCTCTGTCAAGCGCGGACCTTCCGTCCGCGCGTGACAGAGAACCGGGGGGGGCCTTGCGAACTATTTTAGTTCAACCAATATAAAACCACCAGAAGGGGTT